>CAIXEA010000153.1 GCA_903918315.1 uncultured Acetobacteraceae bacterium
GGCGCTGTGGGCGTTGCCGGAGCGAAGGCTGCACCGTTCCAGATCGCCGAACTGGTTGAACACGAACAGCGGGTGGTAGCAGGTGCAACCGAAGTGCCCGTTGTAGGCGCTGCCTTCCTGGGCGCCGTGCGTCTCGCTGACACTGCTGTCCATGTCGAGCACGATCGTCGTCTGCGGCCGCCGCGCATGCACCCGGTCGATCCAGGCGCCGGACAGATCGGCCAATGCCGCGAGGTTGGCCTCGCTGGTGAGCCACGCGGTCTCGAAACGGCCCATCTGGCTGGTCGATGCAGCCTGTCGATCTAGCCCGGTGCGGTGCACCACAGCTCGCATCGCCGGATCATGGGCGAGACGCTCGGCATCGTTCACATCCTCATAGCCGGCGAGGCGGCCGAACACCGACTGGCGCAACAGACCGGTCAGCAGATGACGGGTGTTCTTGCCACGGCGGCATTCCGACAGCGCCGCGCCGGCCAGATCGGAGAGGCCGAGCGCGTCGTCCAGTTCCCGGTAGGCCAGCAAGCCGGCGTCGGAAGTGATCCTGCTGCCGTGGAATTCCAGCTTCAGCCTCCGGTCGAAATCGACCTGGAGAATGCCATCATCCGATTCACCCGCTGGGTGCTCCATCCGCGCGCGCCCTCGTTGCCGACAACACGCTGATATTCATGCCAGATTCGGCCTTCCTGTACAAGGAAATCCGCACTCATCTGGGAAATCCGGGATTAAGCCGTTTTTTTCGCTCGCCGCCAATACCCGCACCAATCAACCGACGTAGGGGCATCCATGGCAAGAAAGGCGACCGAGCCGCCGTGTCCGCGCTGCGCCGGAGAAAACCCCGTCAGATCGGTGGATCGCGCTCACGGGCGGCAACCTCGGTGCGCATCCAGAGCGCAATCATCCTACCTTGACTGGCGATCCCGGCGATACGGCGCCCCTCATGGTGCCAAGGGAGACACCCGCGAGGTGCGCCAGTCCCCGGTTATGTACGAACCGTTCCCGCAGATACTCGACGCCGTCGCGGCGTTGCGACCATGGCCGCCGGCACGATGTTGAGGGATGGTGGCATGATCGGTCAGGCGGGCCGCCGACAGGAGAGGTGTGTCCTGATATCTGCCAAGAGTACGAGATTCACGTCGAAACGGCGAACACATCACCGGTTACGTGGCGAACAGCGTGATCACTGGCCCGCCGGGATTGCGAGCCGCCGGGAACCGGGGTTATCCTCCACCCAAGGCGCCCGGATGGGTCGGGCATATGGGAAATCTCGAATGAAAGCCGAAAGATAGGGGAAATTCAGAAGATGGCTTGGTTCAGACCCGCTACTATTCTTTCGGCCCAAATGGCCGAAATGGAAAATAAAAATGAAAAAAGCTTTGGAAATATATAAGAAAATCGCAATTAGAGACGATATCGAAGCAATCCGGGAGCTAATAAGAATATACGGGGGGCGGCCTGGGTTTGAATCAGCTAAAAATGACAGAGAATGGATAAAATGGCAAGAAAAAGCAGTGGCTTTGGGCGATTATAAAATCGCGTTCCAACTAGGTACCGTATTGATCGGAGATTGGCATTTAGATAGCGTAGCTCTAAATGTGCAAAAAGGCTTGCGCTTGATAGAGTCTGCTGCTAGTCGAGGCTTAGATGAGGCGCAATATGTTTATGGAACACTATTGTTATTATATGACTCCCACAGCCTACAGAGCCGTGGAGATTATATCGATATAAATCGAACGAGAAGCCCCGGTGGCGGGGAACCGACCGAAGCTGCACGATATTTTCTTACTGCCGCTAAACAAGGGCATGCCTATGCACAATTTGAACTTGGCAAACTCTATAGGGATGGCCATGGTGTTCCAAAGGATTACGTCCTGGCGTACATGTGGATGAACATCGCGGCGGCAAGTGGATCGGAGCAGTCGGAGCAAAATCGCGACGAACTTGCCAAGCATATGACCCGGGAGCAGATCGCCGAAGCGCAACGGTTGTCGCGGGAATGCAAGCAGAAATAGCAGCCGACAGAAGGTGAATGCAATGAACTGGCGACGCGGGGCTTTCAGAATTTGGGTGGTATTGTCTTTGGTGTGGATCGCTGGGGTATGTGCGGCCTCGATTAGCGAGGTTCGGGAGATCGGTGCGCCGATCACCTTCCGCTACAACGGGAAGTCAATAACTTTACCAAACACAACGCTACGGGAAGAAATCGAGAAAGCTCTCCCGCCTTTAATGCCGCTTGCTCCTCCGCATGCGGATTTCGTTTTTGAGGCTTGGGGCCCAGGCATGCCCCCAGGCTTTAGGCTGGATTTCATTGCGTATGTCAGGGTTCTTTTCCTTGATGGCACCGAGGTTTCGTATGATGAAATCCCGGAGGCGGTGCCTGCGCTCGATTTTTACAACATGGTTGTCAGGCGAAATCCTGGCAGGAAGATCGCGAATTTTAGCATTCCATTGGTGCTAGAACCGTGGAACTCGGACCAAGTAAGAATAAATAAGGCACAGCAATGGCTATCTAATGCTTGGCAACATGAGCGGATTGCGGTCGAACCTCGTCCGCCCACCCGCGAGGAAACCATTGCCCATTACCGCCCCCGCAGCATGACCGTCACGTTGCTCCGTATCGGCGGTATCGCGGCCTCTGAGCCTTCGGTCTCACTGTTGGCAGCACTCACTCTGGCATGGGTCGTGCGGGGCTTCAGGCGAGGCTAGAGGCCACGTTGTCGGCACGGCGACATGTCATCACCCCCACCGCGACCCAACCCGCACCGGCGCCTCCGATCGATACCGCATGAATCCCCGCGAGGTCGGCGGTTCGCGTTCCCTTGCGGCGACCTCACTGCGCATCCACAGCGCGATCGTCCCGGCCTCGCTCGCAACGTCCGCGATGCGGTTCTGAACAGCGGTCAGCACGGATACCGGGGGCCGGCGCCTGCCACGGTTCCAGCTTCGCGCGGTGCCCAGGGCGACGCCCGTGAA
>CAIXEA010000154.1 GCA_903918315.1 uncultured Acetobacteraceae bacterium
CTCACCGAGACGGAAAGACAGGCCGCATGACACGCTTCCATCGCAGCCGCTTTGTGCCGGGCCATGGCCCGGCACAAAGCACGAACGAAGCGGACAGATCATGAGCTACATAAACCGGACAGATTGATTAGCTAGCGACACCGCCAGCGTCACCGCTGGCGCATCGAGGTCGGTCACGAGGATGGTCTCCGGTTGCGAGGGGCACGCTATGCCGACCATTCATGCCACCGGACGATGCCGCCATACCAGCCTCTTGATATCAGTACGCCCCGCGCGCCAGCAGCACCGCCGGCACGGTGCGAACCAGGATCAACAGGTCCATCAGCACCGAGCGGTTGCGCAAATATTCGATGTCCAGCTCCACCTGGCGTTCGAAGGGCAGGTCGGCGCGCCCGCTCACCTGCCACAGGCATGTCAGGCCCGGCCGGGCTTCCAGCCGCCGCATTTGCGCCGGGGTGTAGCGGGCCACTTCCGACGGCAAGGGCGGGCGAGGGCCGACGAGCGACATGTCGCCAATAAGCACGTTCCACAGTTGCGGCAATTCGTCGATCGAGCTGCGACGGAGGATGCGGCCAATGGGCGTAATCCGCGGGTCTCGGCGCAGCTTGAACGTCACGCCATCCGCGCCATGCTGGTTCTGCACCACCAGCGCCGCCCGCCGCGCTTCGGCGTCCCGATACATCGACCGGAATTTGAACAGGCTGAACGTCTGTCCGTCCTGCCCAACCCGGGTTTGCCGCAGGAAAGCCGGGCCGGAGGATGTCAGGCGGATCGCCAGCGCGACCATGCAGAACAAGGGCGCGGCCAGTATGAGACCGCACCCGGCCCCGATGATATCGATCACGCGTTTCATCGTCAGGTCTGCTTGACGCAAGGCCTGTTGTTTGGGCGGCAGGACATCGAGCGCCGCCCGGACAACGAATTCAGGATTGCCGGCGATGTAGCGGCGCCACATCCGCCGCGGTTCCTGATACAGGCGGTAGGTCCACTCCAGGCCGGTTCGCCGCAGCAGCATCGGCGCCCGGGGAATGCGGCCCGAGAGGAAGTCGAACAAACCGCCCACACCCACGGTCAATGCGGCCCCAAGCCGATCGGCGACCCGGCGCAGCCAGACATCCTGGCGCGGGACACCCATGGCCACCAGAACCACATCGGCCCGGGTGGCGTTGATGTCGGCAATGACGCCGTCTTCTTCCTCTGGGGTGAAGAACCCGTTGCGAGTCCCGACGACCTGTAGTCCGGGGCAGCGCGCCTCCAGGCTGGCGGCGGCAGCCTCGGCGACGCCCTCGGTGCCGCCGAGCAGGTAAACGGAATGCCCGGACGCGGCCAGGCGCCGGCCGAGAGCGGGAATGAGGTCGGTCCCGTTCAGGTTTTCAACGATGTGGGTGCCGCGCATCCGGGCGGCCAGCGCCAGGCCCGATCCGTCGGGCAGCAGAACGTCGGCGTCTTCCAGCGCCGCGCGGTAGGTTGCGTCCCGGGCCGCCTGGTTGACGCAATGGGCGTTGACGAAGGCAACCCGGGTCCGCTCCCCCGCATCCAGGCGCGCACACAGCCAGGTCAATGCGCCGTCGGTCGATGTGTTGATGATCGGCAGCCCGAACAGCCGCACCGTCGGCGGCGGATCATACGCGGGCGACCAGTTCAAGGGCGACGGACGAGGAATGTCGTTCGGACGAAACTGCATGGGACTCTCCACCAAAGGGCGTGTGGAGCGGCTTCCGCATGGCGCGTGCCAGATATGTAACCAATTGAATTATATTAATTATTGCAGTGATGCCGGAATTTCCGCCCGGGAAACCGTTGCAAAGCGGGAGACCGCGGTCTCCCATACTGCCCGGGTCTCCCATTTTCGGTGAGATGCGTCCCCCTCCGATATGAAAGCCCCATCGGGAGCCGCGAGCGGGGCCTGCGTGCCGGGTCGCGGAACCGTCCTTTGGATCGGCGGCGGTCCTGCCAAATTGCGATTGCGATGCTCCCATTTTGCGAAAAATCGCGAAATGCAAAATGGGATGGGCCAGAGAATCCCATACCAAGCCTATGTTTAAATTGAATATATTCAGATTTTCGGGGCTGGCCCGGAATTTGAAATGTCCTGGTCGCAACCCTTTTGCCAGGACCCGCCATGACCCCCCGAGGATCAACCCAACGACTCCCCTTGTTCACCGTGGTGATGCCCGCCTTTCGGGCCGCGGATACCATTGCTCAGGCGGTCCAGAGTGTTCTGGCCCAGACGGAATCGCGGTTTGAACTGATCGTGGTGGATGACGGGTCCCCGGATGAGAGCGCCGCCGTGGCGCGGGCGGCCGCATGCGGCGACCCCCGGGTGCGCGTCCTCCGTCAGCCCAACAGCGGCCCCGCATCGGCCCGTAACCGGGGTATCGCGTCGGGCTCAGCACCTTTGGTCGCGTTCCTCGATGCGGATGATCGCTGGTCGCCGGAGACCTTGGCGCGGCATCTGGGCCATTTCGAATCCGCGTCGTATCTGGGGGTTTCGTTCGCCCGGATCTGCCTGCACGACGCGACCCTGACCCGGCCTGGCCGGGTCTCGGCCTTCGTTCCCAGCCTGGAACTCGCCCATGTGATGGGGGAAAATCCGGTCTGCACGACCTCCAACCTGGTCGCCCGGCGCGACGTTTTCGACAGCGTCGGCGGGTTCGACGCGGCCCTGACGCATGCCGAGGATCAGGAATGGGTGGCCCGGGTTCTCTCGACGACGGCCTGGGACGTGCGCGGGCTGGATGCGGTGCTGGTCGATTACCGGATGTCGGCGGATGGTCTGTCAGCCGACCTGGATCGGATGCGCGCGGGTTGGCGATCGATGATCGAGCGGGTGCGATCCTATGCGCCGCGCCAGGCCAGCGTCGCCGAACCGCGGGCGACGGCGTTGTTCGAACGCTATCTCGCCCGGCGCGCCCTGCGCACCGGTCAACCCGCCCGCCGGGCGTTGGGCCATTTGGTCGCGGCGCTCCGTCACAGTCCCCTGGCCCTGCTGGTCCACCAACCCAAGCGAACCGCGCTCACGATGATCGGGGTGATGGCGGCCGCCATTCTGCCCGCCGCCTGGGTGCGTGGCGCGATCACGCGATGATGGAAGGACACGATATCATGCACCAGAATGGGGCCCCGGCGGTCAGCGTCATCATGCCGGTCTATAATGTGGAACGGTTCGTCCGCCAGTCGATCGTGTCGGTGTTAAACCAGACATACACCGATTTTGAGTTGATCATCGTCGACGACGGCGGCAGCGACGGCAGCATCGCGCTGTGCCGGACGCTGACGGATCCGCGCATCCAGATCATCCATCAGGCCAATCGGGGCCTGGCCGGCGCGCGGAACACCGGCATCGCGCAGGCCGCCGGTCCGATCATCGCGCTGCTGGATTCCGATGATTGCTGGCTGCCTGAAAAGCTGGAACGCCACGTCGCGCATCTGCGCGCCCACCCCGAAGTCGGCGTCAGCTATGCCGGCGCCGCCCTGATCGATGAGGACGACAAGCCGATCGGCATCAGCCAGCGGCCGCGTCTGGGCAAGGTCACGGCGCGGCATGTCTATTGCGGGCAGGTCGTGCAGAACGGATCCATCCCGGTCTTTCGCAGGCAAGCGCTGGAGGACGCCGCGATACGGCGGCCGGGGGATCAGCGGGTATATTATTTCGATGAATCGCTGCGCCGGTCGGAAGACGTCGAATGCTGGATACGCATCGCTCTGAAGACGCAATGGCGTTTCGCGGGCCTGCCCGGGGACCTGACCCTCTACCGCGTCAATGCCGGCGGCCTGTCGTCCGATGTCATCCGCCAGCTCGAATCGTGGGAGCGGGTGAACGAAAAAGTCGCGGCCTACGCCCCCGATTTCATCGCCGCCCATGGCCGGGAAGCCCGCGCCCGGGAACTGCGTTACCTCGCGCGCCGCTGTTTCCAGATCGGCGACCGGGGCCTGGCATTGGGCATGGCGATCGAAGGCCTCGGCACCTGGCCGAACCTGCTGCTGCGGGAGCCGCGCAAGACCCTGACGACGCTGGCCGCCTGCGCTTTGTTGCGCTTCCTGCCGGAGCGGCCGTTCCGTTTCCTCGCCCAACTTGTTCACGCCCCAACCACAGCCGGAGCTGCGCCATGACCCGTGTTCTGCATCTGCTCGATGACGCCCGCCTCGGGGGGGTCACCCGCGGGCTGCCTGATCATATCCGCCGGTTGACGGGTCCGTTCGAGCACGAAATCAAGGTGCTCGATACCGCCTGGCGCCTGCCAAGCCGCATCGACGCGGATATCGTCGTGGTCCATTTCACGGTCAACTGGGCGAAAATGCCGTTCATGGCCCTGTTGCGTGCCCGTTTGGGCCGCCGCCCCATGATCATCGCCGAACATTCCTACACTGAAGCCTATGAAAACCTTTGCGTGCCGCATCGCGGGCGGTTTCGCACCATGCTCCGGTGGAATTTCGCGCTGGCCGACCGGGTGGTGGCGGTGTCGCGGGCGCAGGCGGCGTGGTTGGGGCGGACTGGCGTGGTGCCCCCGGACCGGCTGGTGGCGATTCCCCAGGCGCTCGATACCGCGGCGTTGGAGTCCGTGCCGCCCGTGCAGCGCAAGCCCGGTCCGCTCCGCCTGGGCACATACGGCCGTTACGTGCCGCAAAAGGGGTTCGACGTCCTTATCCATGCCATGCGCCTCGTGCCGGCATCCGTGGCGACCTTGCGGATCGGCGGCCTCGGACCCGATCTCGAAGCCCTCCAAACCGCCGCTTACGGGCTGCCGCATGTGTCGATCGGCGGCAAGGTCACCGACGTCGGCGGCTTCTTGAGGGCCGTGGATGCGGTCGTCATCCCCTCCCGGTGGGAGGCGTATGGCCTGGTCAGCGCCGAGGCGCGGGCGGCTGGGCGGCCAGTGCTGGCAACCCGCACGGACGGGCTGGTCGAGCAGATCGACCCCGCCTGGGGCCTGCTCTGTGACCCCCAGGACCCCGTCGCGCTGGCCCGGGCCATTCAGGTCATGGCGGGCTCTGACGTCCAGGCCATGGGGCAAAAGGCACGCGGATCGGTTGTCGGCGCGCTCGATGCGACCATCGCCGGGTGGCGGGCGCTGCTGACGGATGTCACGCCGCGGCCGCCGCAACCCGCCACCGCGCCGGGCGCCTTATTCGCCCGTGCATCCTGATCATGCCGGCATTGTCGCTGAGCCCGCGCGCGGTCTGGCCCGGCGCGCTGCTGTCCAGCCGGTTCGCCCGCAACCTCGGTTCCATGGGTGGCGCCCAGATGGCCATCCGGATCACGCGGCTGCTCACCACCATCGTGCTGACCCGGCTGCTGTCGCCGGCTGACTATGGTCTCGCAGCCGTGGTGTTGACGATTTATGAGGTCGTCGCGCTGTTTACCCGCAACGGGATCACCGCCCGGGTGGTGCAGGCGGGCGCCGCGGAGCTGGAGCAGACCGCGCATACGGCCTTGACGCTCACCTGGATCGTCTGTGGCCTGCTGGTGGTTGTTCAGGCCGCGGTCGCGGTGCCGGTGGCGCTGTTCTATCAGGATATGCGGCTGGCATGGCCAATCGGGCTGATGGGGCTGATCTATCTGGCCACCCCCCTCTGCGCGATCCAAACCGCGATGCTGCAGCGGGAGGGACGGTTAGGCCGGATCGCCGTGACGGGTGCGGTGCAGGTGATGGCCGACAATGCCCTGACCGCGGTCTTCGCACTGTGCGGGCTCGGGATGTGGGCCATCATCCTGCCCAAGCTGATCGTGGCGCCGATCTGGACCATCGGGATCCGCACCGGCCATGCCTGGCGGCCGGGACGCGGCTGGTCGCTGGCGGGCTGGCGGGTGATCGCGGCCTTCAGCCGCGATGTCGTCGGGGTGGAGTTGCTGACCACGGTGCAGGCGAATATCGACAATCTGATTGTTGGCGCGGTGCTCGGGGTTGACGCGCTGGGTCTGTATTATTTCGCCTTCAACGCCGGCCTGGGCATCACGCTCGGCCTGGTCAACGCATTTGGTTCGGCGGTGTTCCCGCATCTGTGTGAGGTCAGCGGCGATCCCGCGCGCCTGGCGGCCCGGTATCGCGCCAGTCTGCGCGCGATGGGCGGGTTGGTGGTGCCCTTGATCCTCGCGCAGGTGCTGCTGGCGCCGATCTACGTGCCGCTGGTGTTTGGCGCCCGGTGGGTGCCGGCGGTTCCGGTGCTGATGCTGATCTGTCTGTCGGCGCTGCCGCGCCCGTTCGCCGTCGCCTGTTCGCAGCTTCTGAAAGCGGTTGGCCGGCCTGGGATCGAATTGCGGTGGCAGGCCGGCGTTACCGTGACGCTGGTGGCGGGCTTGTTGTTGGGCTGCCGGTTTGGCGTTGCTGGTGTGGCGGTGGCGGTGTTGGTGGTGCAGGGGGCGATGCTGAGCGCCTATGTGCGGTATGCGCCCCGGCCGTTCCTGGTTGCGCGGGCGGGTTGATTTCGCATTTCGGGAATACTCCCGTATTGCGAACTGAATACCATCGCATTTTGCGAAATGCATTTTGCAACGGCGTGGCAGGCTGCTGAAATCACGCGGTTTTCTGTCTGGTACTGGTCTTGCGTTCTGGTTGGCATGGGGTGGCGGTGACGCCATCCGTTCGAATTCCAAAAAGGATCGAAGCCACCATGTCACGCCGCGGAATCATGGCCCTGTTGATGATCTCCACCGCCCTCTGCGGCTGTGGGGACGCGTTTGAGAAGCCCGAGAACACCGTCGACCTCAACGGCCCTGAGGCGACCATGCTGGAACGCCAGGATGACCACGGCCGCGCCGTCCCGGCGCCGGGGGCTTTGGCCCGGGGCAATGCCGCACGGTGCCGGGTCACGCCGGCGGCGGCCAGCGGCCCAATGGCGCCGCCCGCCGATACCGCGTTGCTGCCGCTGTCCCCGGGCGATCTGATCCATGTCGCCATGCCCGGCGATGAGCAGCCAACCGGCAATTACAAGGTCGATACCGACGGCACGATTTCGTTTTCCGGGGTTGGCAAGATCCGCGCGGCCGGGCACGCGGTGGAACAGGTCGAGGCGGATCTGGCCCGGCACTTGGTCAGCGCGGGCTTGTTTCGGGCCGGCCATGCGCATCCGACGGTCCGCCTGCTGGACCGCGACGTGGTCCGGGTGATGGTCAGCGGCGCGGTCTTTGGCCCGGGGCAGGTGACGATCAATGAACGGCCGTCGCAGCCCGACACCACCCGCCAGACGGCGGCCGGGGATCATGCGGTCGGGCGGACGCTGAGCGCGGCCTTGTCCCATGCGGCGGGCGTGCGCCCGGATGCGGACATCGCGCATATCGAACTGGTCCACGCGGGCCAACGCCAATGGGTGGACCTGACCGGGTTCCTCGACGGGCGGGCGGTCAATGATATTCCGTTGGTGGACGGCGATCAGGTGACGGTGCCCAGCCGGCACTGCTTCCAGGCGGCGCTGGCGCGCCCGACACCCATCACCCAGCCCGGCGTGCGCGTTTATATGTCGAACCTGACCACGCCGGCGCTGAACAATGCCTCGTCCGGGATTGGCCGCGATCAGACCAATCTGCCCTATGGGACGCGGCTGCTGCAGGCGCTGTTCTCCGCCAATTGCGTCGGCGGCGCCAAGATGACCAACGCGCACCGGTCCGCCATCCTGGTTTCGACCAATCCGGAAACCGGTGAGAGTGAGGTGATCGAACGTGACATCGAGGCCCTGATCCGCCGCGCCGATCGGGATCTTTATAATCCGGTCGTCATGCCCAATGATTCGATCGCCTGCTACGACTCGCAGGTGACCAATGTGCGGGAAGTGCTGCGGTCCTTGGGTGACCTCGCGGTGTCCGTTTCGGTCGGCCGGCTGCTCGCGCCATGAGGCTGCTTCGCACCATCAAGACCCGGATCCGCTATGGCGGCAGCGTGGAGATGCGCACCCGGCGCTATATCCTCACGGGGATTCTGGGCTGCGGCCTCGCCTGGGGCCTGTCGCTGAGTTACCTGCTCCTGAGTCCCAAAGGCTACAGCAGCAGCTTCGTTCTGATCCTGCCCGGCACGGGTGCGGGCTCGAGTCTGAACCTGCCGACATTGGGCCAGGCGACGTCCACCTCCGCCTCGGCCTTCGCGAGCCCGGAACTGAGCCCGACCGAGAATTACCGCAAGATGTTGCTGAGCGATCGGGCCCTGCGCATGGCCGCGGATGCGGCCGGGGAGGAGCCGGACCATTTCCCGCCCCCCAAGGTCGAGCTCGCGGACCAGACCAAGCTGATTTCCGTCAAGATCGGCGGCCGCTCACCCGAGCAGGCGGCCCGACGCGCGGAATCGGTTCGATCCGCGTTCCTGACCATGCTGGATTCGTTGCGCACCGATGAACTCCAGACCCGTGACGCCGCTTATCGCGATATGCTCGTGGGCTACAAAACCGCGGTGAACGAAGCGCGCCAGCGTTTAATGGACTATGAGGCCAAAACCGGTCTGGTTTCGGTCGAGCAATACTCCGCGATCGTCGCGGCGGTGGAGCATCTGCGCGAAGCCTTGCGCGACACCGAGACGCGGCTGGCCAATCTGCGGGCCGGCATCGCGGAACTGGTGCGCCAGCTCGGCGTCACGCCGGAACAGGCCAATATCGCGATGGCGCTGCGATCGGATCCGTTCTTCCAGGCCTTGCTCGAACAACTGGCCAAGCAGGACACCGAACTGGCGGTGGTGCTCGCCACCCACGGCCCCAACGCGCCGAAGGCCGCGGATCTCGGCGCCGAACGCGCCGGTGTTGCCGCCAAACTCGCGATGCGGGCGGCGGAGCTGACCGGCAGCAAGCGCCTTGATGTCCTGAAGCTGCGTGATCTGAACATCCATGACGAACGGGCCCGCCTGTTTGAGCGACTGGTCGGGCAGATCGCCGATGCCGAGGCCCTTGCCGCCACCCGCGCGAAACTGGCGGAACAGATCGATTCCGAACATACGCGGGTCATGGCCCTGGCCCCGGCGGCGTCGCGCCTGGATGACCTCAAGCGCGATGTGCAAGTCAGCGAGGCGGTCTTTTCGTCGGCGCTGGCGCGGATCGACACCAGCAAATCGGATTATTTCTCATCCTATCCGATGCTGCAAACGCTTGAACCGCCGTCGCTGCCGATCAAGCCGACATCGCCGCAGCCTTTGCTGGCGGTGGCGGGCGGGTTGGGCGCGTCATTTTTTCTCCTTGCCTCCTTGGTGCTGACATGGCTGCGGACCGCATTGCTCCAGAAAATTCTGAAGAACGCCTGATTTTCGGTGCGATCGTGTGTGGCTGGGCGTTTTACGCCATCGGCGCGCTATATGTGGTCGGGCCTGTCCTGGCGATGCTGTTGCTGGGGACGATCCTCTGGCGGCACTACACCGGCCCGGCCTGGCCGCATCTGAGGCCGGAGCCGGTTCCCGCCGGGGTCTGGGTGTGGATGGGCGGCATGCTGGCGATGCTGGTGGCGTTGCTGGCGGCGCATCTGCTGAACGGGCTGGACGCACCGCAGACCGTCAAGTCGTCCATCGGCTGGCTCAAAGGCTGGGGGTTGCTGGCCTTGTTTCCGCTGGCGGGCGCGTGTCTGCGCATTCGCCCCGCGCTGGTGTTGCGGGCGATGTACTGGTTCGCGCTGCAAACCGCGATTATCACCCCGCTGCTGGTTTTGGCGGCCCTGGCGCACCTGCCGTCCAAGCTGTTCATTTCCCCCTTGCAGATTATCGGCGGCCCCGGGCCGGAGTTTTTCGCGATCTACCTTTATATCGTCGATCCCTCCAACGGGGCGTTGCGCTGGCAGTTCGTCTGCCCCTGGGCCCCGGCCGCGGGGATGATGGGCGACATGCTGTGCCTGTTCGCCTGTTTCGAAACCAATCGCCGCCACCGTGGGCTGGGTCTGTTCGTGGGTGTGATGATGGCGTTCATGACCAAGTCCCGGATGGCGATGCTGTTTCTGGTCGTGGCGCCGCCGGTGCTCTGGACCCTGTCTCGCCTCAGCCGCCCGCGCCTGCTCATGATCGGCGCGGCGGTCAGCACAATGTCGGGAATCATCGCGGGTCCGATCATCACCGCTATTCAGGATGGCGTGGCGGCCTTCAAGGGCGCGCGGGCGGACTCCACCCGGGTGCGTGAGGCGCTGGGTCGCATCGCGATCGACCGCTGGTGGGATGAGGCCCCGATCTGGGGGCACGGCATCGTCGTGCGCGGGTCGCATCACGTGGAATACATGCCCATCGGCAGCCATCACACCTGGTTCGGGCTGCTGTATGTGAAGGGCGCGGCGGGCGCGTTATCGTTGGCGATACCGATCGTCTGGACGGTGGTAGAGATGCTGCTGCTGGCACAGGTATCCAAGTTGGGGCGGCTGGGCCTGGGCGTCGTGCTGATGCTGATCTTCTACAGCTTCGGCGAAAACCTGGAGATTTTGGCCTACCTCGCCTGGCCGGCACTGCTGCTGCTGGGATGCGCCTTCCGCGCCGCGCGGACCGCCCGCCAGACTATGGAACCGGACCCGCCAACGCCGGCCATGCCGCCGGGCGTTGCTGTGATCCGATCAGCGGCCTGCTAGAGCATGTCTGGTGCTTTTAGGCGCACCTGACATGCTCTAACCGATTGTTTGATCGCGTGATTCACGGCTCCGGTGATTCCACCTCCGCCGATCACGCTCTAGGTCAGAACCATGCCGGCATAGCCCGACGCGGCCACGCCATCGCATTTCTCGCGATAGGCCGGGGCGCCGCCCTGGTATTGCAGGATGCGGCGGACGTTCTTGCCCCCCACATTCGAATTGATGCCGGTCGCCCAGGAATCGATCTGGGTATAGAGCATGCCCTCCGCGAGTTCGTCGATATGACGGGTCCATTCGGCCTCCGCTTCCGGCGTGGCTTCGAACCGGGTGATGGCGTTGTCGCGGGCGTGGCGCAACAGATCCGTGACCCAATCGACGTTCTGTTCGATGCAGCGCGGAATGTTGCACCGGGTGGAGGCGTTGTGCGGCCCCACGATCGTCAGCATGTTCGGGAATCCGGCCGATTGCAGGCCGAGGAACGTCTTCGGCCCATCCGCCCATTTATCCTTCAACCGCTGGCCGCCGGCGCCGCGGACCTCGATCCGGCTGAAGGCGCCGGTGATGGCGTCGAAGCCGGTGGCATAGATGATCATATCGAATTCGTACGAGGCATCGCTGGTTTTGATGCCGGTTTCAGTGATGCGTTCCAGCGGCGTGGCTTTGATGTCCACCAGTGTCACATTGGGCTGGTTGAACGCCTCATAATAGCGGGTCTCCTGCGGCACGCGGCGGGTCCCGAAGCCGTGGCATTTCGGGATCAGCTTCTCCGCCACCGCCGGATCCTTCACCCGCTGGCGGATCTTGCGGGCGACGAAATCGCTGAACAGGGCGTTCGCCTTCGGGTCGGTCAGCATGTCGTGGAAATTGGCCTGCCAGATGCCGAAGCCGGGTTCGAGGTAGCGCTGGTCCCAGAACGCCTCCCGCTCCGCTTCGGTGACTTCGAAGGTGCCGCGGGGATCGACATTGTGGACGTAGCAGCCCGGTGTCGTGCGCAGCAGGGCGAAGAGTTCCGGGTAGCTGCTTTTGATCTGGCGCTGTTCCGCATCGCTGATGGGCCGGTTGTTCAGCGGTGTGCACCAGTTGGGGGTGCGCTGGAACACCGTCAGATGGCCCACCAGCGGCGCGATGGTCTGGATCACCTGCACCCCGGTCGCGCCGGTGCCGATGACCGCGACGCGCTTGCCGCTGAAGTCCACCGGCTCCTTGGGCCAGCGGTAGGTGTGGAAGGACTGGCCTTTGAAATCGGCCACGCCCGGCAGGCGCGGCATCGTATCGGCTGATAGCGGCCCGATCGCGGTGATCAGGAAGCGGGCGCGATGCGTCTCACCGGTATCCAGCGCGATGTCCCACTGGTTCGCCGTGTCGTCGAACGTGGCGGAGGATACCCGGCTGTTGCACTGAATATCCCGGCGCAGATCGAAACGGTCCGCGACATGGTTGAGATAGCGCAAGGTTTCCGGCTGGGCGGAGAAATGCTCACTCCAGCTCCAGTCCTGGAGCAGTTCTTCGGAGAACGAATAGCCGTAGGTATAGCTTTCGGAATCGAAGCGCGCGCCGGGATAGCGGTTCCAGTACCAGGTGCCCCCGACATCGCTGCCGGTTTCGAACACGCGCACCGACAGGCCCAGTTCCCGCAACCGGTAGAGCTGATAAAGGCCGGCGATCCCCGCGCCGATGATGATGGCGTCGTAAACACGGGTTCCGCTGGCGGCCGGGGCGAGGGTGGCCGGGGCGGGGGCGGCATCAGGCATGGGTCGTCTGCTCCTGGTTCGGCTGGTGGTGTTGAACGCGTCCCGATGTCAGCCGACGAGCGGCATGACCTCGGCGGCGAAGCGTTGCAGGCGTTCGATGGTTTCCGCGATCGAGGAGCCGCGAAAGTCGAAGATCAGCTCATGCACGCCGATGGCGGCGAAGGATCGGATATCGCCGGCGATGTCGTCGGGACTGCCGGAAAAGCTGCGCCGGGTCCCATCCCGGTCGGGAATACCGGTGTCATAAAGCGGCGCCTTGTAGGAAATCGTCAGCGCCGAGAAATCCCGGCCCTCCGCCTCCGTCATCCGTTTGAGCGTATCGAGATGCGCCCGCATCTCCTGCGGCGGCAGCGGGGAGGCGGCGATGGCCCCGACGGGATGCCAGCCATCCCCGAGCTTCGCCGCCCGCCGCAGGGCCGCACGGGAGTGCCCGCCCACCCAGATGGGGGGATGCGGTTTTTGCAACGGAAACGGTTCGGCGCGGATATCGGTATAATTGTAGAACGTGCCGTTGAAGGTCGCGGGTGATTGGGTCCAGAGCTGTTTGAAGATCGCCACCCATTCGTCGGTGACCGCGCCGCGGCGGTCGAAGTCGGGGCTGCCGAGTGCTTCGAATTCCTCCTTCAGCCAGCCTACACCAATGCCGAGGGTCACCCGGCCGCCGGACAGCACATCGAGTGAGGCCACCATTTTCGCCGTCAGCACCGGATTGCGATAGGGCAGCACCAGGACCGATGTCACCAGCCGCAGCGTTTCGGTCGCGCCCGCCACGACGCCGAGGATGGAGAAGGTTTCCAACGCGTCACCCCCACCAGGGTGCTTGCGATCCACCGTATAGGGGTAGGCGGACGCACTTTCCGTTGGAAAGACAATATGATCCGCGATCATGGCGGAATGCAGACCCAGCCGCTCCCCCTCGCGTGCCAGGGACAGGACACCATCGCGGGTGGCGGTGGGGCCGCGTGTCGGCAGGTAGAATCCATAGCGCATGAGCCGTTAATCCCCCGCTTCGAACACATAGGGCTCCAGCGTTTCCTGCGCCTGCTGCCGGTGTTTGTGCCAGGCCGCGGGGCCGCCGTAATAGGCCAGACTGCCCGGCTCCGCCGCGCCATCGCCGTTGTAGTACGACAGGCAGTCGCGCAGCGGGCGGGTCCGCAGATCCGCTTCCTTGCAGTGTTCGGCGTAAGCGATCTCCGGCTCTTTCCTGATGTCGACGATGGCCGCGCCCCGTGCGCGAAGGGTTTGCAGCATCCAGACGACATAGTCGGTATGGCCCTCCACCCCGCGGGTGAAGTTGAACTGGCCGCCGCCGCTTTGCGGTCCGGACATGATGAACAGGTTCGGGAATCCGTGGCTGTGCAGGCCGAGGAAGGTCTTCACGCCTTCCCGCGCCCATTTCTCCCGCAGCGTCGTCCCGCCTCGCCCGACGATCATGTTGAACGTCGCGGTCGCCATCCATTGGAAGCCGGTCGCGTAGATCAGCACATCGAGCGGGTATTCCACCCCGTCATGCACCACCCCGTTGGCATTGATTTTGGCGACGCCCGTCGGGGCGGTATCGACCAGGGTCACATGCGGCAGGTTGAAGGACGGCAGATACTCGTCATGAAATGTCGGGCGCTTGCAGCCATAGGCGTAATAGGGCTTCAGCGCCGCCGCCGTTTTGGGGTCCTTCACGATGGCGTCCACGCGGGCGCGGATCTGCTCCATGATGCGGAAATTGCTGTTGAGCTGGCGCTCGATCATTTCTTCGGGCGACAGTTCGCGCTCGTACTGGCGGCGTTCGCGGACCTGCGCCACCTTGCCCGACAGGAAGTCGTCATTGCCCTGCAAGGCGGTGCGGCCGGACGATATCAGCGCCAGGCGTTCCCGCCGCGCCTTGGCCCAGCCCGGTTCCTGCTTCCAGGCCTCGATCTCGTCCGCCGTGGTGGCGCGCTGATCGCGGACATCGATGGTGGATGGGGTGCGCTGGAATACATGAAGCGACTTCACCACCTTGGCGATCTCGGGCACCACCTGCACCGCGGTCGCGCCGGTGCCGATGATGCCGACACGCTTGCCGGCGAGGTCGACATGGTAGTTCCAGCGGGAGGTGTGGAAGGACTCGCCTTCGAAGGTTTCCATGCCCTCGATCCGCGCGAGCTTGGGCGTGGTCAGGATCCCGTTGGCCAGCACGACATAGCGCGCCCGCATCGTGTCGCCGCGGTCGGTGTGCACGGTCCAGCGGGCCGTGGCCTCATCCCAGACGGTTTCCTGCACGGTCGTGTGGAACAGGCAATGGTCGTAAAAGCCGACCTTGGTTGCCATGGTCTGGCAGTATTCGAGGATTTCGAAGCCCGAGGCGAATTTCATCGACGGGAAATAGCCCATCTCCTCCAGCAGCGGCAGATAGCTGTAGGATTCGACGTCGCAGGCGATGCCCGGATAGCGGTTCCAGTACCAGGTGCCGCCGACATCGCCGCCCTTTTCGCAAAAGCGCACATCCTGGAAGCCCGCCGCGCGCAGCTTGTACCATAGCAGCAGGGCGGCGAAGCCGGCGCCAATCACCAGGATCTCGCATTCATCCGTCAGCGGCGCGCGCGCGATCGGCGGGGCGGAGTAGACGTCTTCCAGATATTTCGAAAATTCGCCTTCCATGGCGATGTAGTCGGCCGCGCCGCGCCTTGCTTCCTTGTTGGCGCGGTATTTGGCCTGTTCCTCGGCATTGAACACCGCACCGGGTGGTGGCGGCGGCAGGGTCTTCAGCGTCTCATCGGTGATCGGGGAATAGCCCTTGCCGGCGATCTTCTCCGTCGCCTTGGCGGCGCGGGTGTTGAAAATCTTCAGGCCAGTGGCCCCATCGATGCGGACGGCTTGGGTCATGAATGGTCACTCTTGTCGCTTGGCGGGCCGGGTGAGCGGCCACGGTTTCCTCGGTCTGCGCGAGGATAGCCATCGCGCTTCGCCGGGGGCAACTGTACGGGCCTCCGATTGTGGCTAGCTCGTGATCTGTCCGGTGTTTGTAGCTCGTGACGTGTCCGGTCATCTGCCCTGTGAGGAACGGGGGCACAGATGGACCGGGCACGCATTCACGAAGGGATCCGTCGGATGCGTTTTTCCGATGTGTTGGA
>CAIXEA010000155.1 GCA_903918315.1 uncultured Acetobacteraceae bacterium
AAAACGCATCCGACGGATCCCTTCGTGAATGCGTGCCCGGTCCATCTGTGCCCCCGTTCCTCACAGGGCAGATGACCGGACACGTCACGAGCTACAAACACCGGACAGATCACGAGCTAGCCACACGGTCACCGCCGATAGTTGACAAAATTAGGCAGGCTTTGCAAGTTGCCCAAATATTAGCCCAATAGTGCCGCCGGCTGACAGGCTGGATCGGGGCAGGACGCGGGTTTGTCTCAGCAACGCCGCGGCATAAAGCAAAAAACAGGCACCCTTCTGGGGCGCCTGTCTTGTGTTGAACGTCCGGCTATTCAGGTCTTCAGATGGATGGCCTGAATAGCCTGCATGGCTTCGGTGTACGTCCCTCCGACCGCCGATGCGTCTTGTGATCGGGTGAGGATTACATCTTGCTCACGGTGAAGATGATCGACGGGACGGCGGGCATGTTCGCCGGCTTCGTCGCGATCAGGCCGAGGCCAGGGACGCTCGCCTGGTACATGATTTCGACGACGTCGCCCGCTTTCAAGGTCATGATGCCCTGCGACACCAGAACCGTTGTGAAGTCCTTTGAGGGGATGTTCTGGATGGAGTTGGAGTCCGGCACGTCCTTCCCGTTCAGGCGCACCCACAGCCAGATATTGCCCGCGGTGCTGCCGCCGACCTGCGCCGCCGCGACCACGAGGTAATCGCCGCCCTTCAGGACGGTCAGCTTCGAGCCTTCAAGCTTGTAACCGGATGCGGGATCGGACTTCATCGTCACCGCATAGGCGGTGTTAGGGGCTGCTGCGACCTGCGAGTCGCTGCTGATCGGACCGATATAGGTGGCCGCCATGGCGCCGGCCGCGTATAGGCTGAACAGACCGGCGGCAATGATCGCTGTAATTTTACGCATCGTGATTGCTCCTTGGCATTTTTCGCTATTCGATTGGTCATCCGCGGCGCTTGTCGCTGCGGCATTGTGCAATATGCAAGACGTGGGCCAATTTGATCTTTGAGAGTCAACCGAGCGCTTGTTTTTGGTTGTGGCGGCGTCTGAAAGGCCGGCCACAAACGCAAACGGGCCGGGGATTGCCCCCCGGCCCGCCGTTTCCGTGCCGCGTGTGAGATCAGAACGTCAACACAAAGTCCGTACCGAGCGTGAATGCACCGGTGTCCTTGCCGCCATTGAAGGGCTTCCTGCCATTCAGCGACGTGTCGTAGCGGAGCTCCGGACGAATGAGCAAGGTTGCTGCCATCGGAAGAAACTCCATGCTCGGCTTATACGTTGCGCCGACCGTAATCGCCCCATAGGTCGTGCCGCCGTTTCCGGTCACGCTGTAGGCGTTGGTCAGAGCATAGCCCGACTGCGCGGCGTTGAACGCGTTGTTTCCCGGGAATGCGGCAACAAAGAAGTTCTTGCTGTCGGAAAACACTTCCAGACGCGCATTCAGCGTCGTGGTGTCCGTTATCGAGTAACCGAAATACTGCGCCAGACCCCAGGCCGAGGCACCGTTGGCCGGGCTGCCGTTCGCGGTCGTGATGAACGGGTTGTTATCGTGAATGTAGTTCAGTTCGGTAATCAGCGTCAGGCTGCCGGTCGCCTTCCACGTCACCACGATGTCCGCGATCTCACGGTTGTATTTGTTCGCATCCTGGACAGCGCCAGGCCCCCGGGCCGGGTTTTCCGGTCCGATATGGGTCAACGCCAGCACCGTCAGGTCGCCGCCCATCAGGTTCAGCCCGATGCCCGCCATGAAGGCCGCTGAGCCGTTATTATCACCGGTCCCGATCCCGATCGTCGTGTTCACGCCGGTGTCGATGCCGGCATAGAGATCAACCAGCGGCGTCACATGGGCGGTCATGAGCGCGCCGGTATGCTTGAAGGGCAGGCCGAAATTGAAAATATACGACTTCGAGTAAAAGGAGTTGGTCGAGGGATCGATCGTCTCGGCCCCCATCGGCGTGGAATACATGCCGGCTTTGAAGTCGATACCGCCTTCGGTCAGCCAGGGCGTGTGCAGCAGCACGTTGGCTTCCACGATGTCACCCTGGAAGCGGGTGCTCGATTGGCCTTGGCCGAAATAAGTCCAGCGGGTGTACCGCGCGTCCGTGCCTCCCAGGGCTTGCAGCTTGAAGCCGAAATCATATCCGGTGGCTTTCGGGTCGAGCGGACGGGTTATCGTCGCCAGGGCCTGATTGAACTGGAAATCGTTTGATTTGTCGGTGAACGACTGTCCGAAATTAATGCCGTTCCTTGGGCTTGCGGGGTTGCCGATGATGCCGCCTTCGAACTGCAAGCCAAATGTGACCGCATCGGTCCATTTCGCCTGTGCCGACGGCGGCGCCGGGGCAGCCGTCTCGGCCTGCGCCGCGAAGCTGGTGGGTATCAGGATGGTGGCCGCCAGGAGCAGGCTGCGCCGCGTTCCGGATGCAAAGCTCATTGGTCGATTTCCTTCGGTATGCCGTGTTGTGACATGACGGTTGGAGAGGCAGGGGAGGGCGCGAACTGTGAACAGCGGCCAAGCGTGAAGCGATTGAGAGCGGACCGGCTGTCAACCAAAACGAGGCGCCCCACCGGGACGCCTCGCTTCGATTTCGGGATTACAGGATCTGTTCGCCGTGCAGCGAGATGTCGAGACCTTCACGCTCCTCGTCGTCCGTCACCCGCAGACCGACAAGGGCCTTGGTGATGTAGAGGATGATGAGAGTGCCAACGCCGCTGTAGACGATGGTGGCCGCGACGCCCTTGCACTGCAGGATCAACTGCGCCACCCCGCCCGGGCTGCCGTCCGGCGACGCATCGGTCGCTGACAACGGCCCGAAGGCGAACACACCCGTCAGCAGCGCGCCGACGATACCACCGATCCCATGGACACCGAACGCATCCAGCGAGTCATCGTAGCCGAGCATGTGCTTCAGCGCCGTGGCAGACCAGAAGCAAATGACGCCGGCCGCGAGGCCAATCACGATCGACGCACCCGGAAGCACGAAGCCGGATGCGGGCGTAATCGCCACCAGCCCGGCAACCGCGCCGGAAATCGCGCCGAGGACCGACGGCTTACCTTTGGTGATCCATTCCGCGAACATCCAGCCCATCGCCGCTGCCGCCGTCGCGATCTGCGTGACCGCCATCGCCATGGACGCACGGCCGTTAGCACCCACCGCGGAGCCCGCGTTGAACCCGAACCAGCCAACCCACAGCAAGGACGCGCCGATGACGGCATAGCTCAGGTTGTAAGGCGACATGTTGGTCGTGCCGTAACCCTGGCGCTTACCGAGAACCAAACAGCAGACCAGACCGGCAACACCGGCGTTGATGTGAACCACCGTGCCGCCAGCGAAGTCGAGCACGCCTGCGACCGAGGCCCAGCCCGTCGGCGCCCAGACCCAATGCGCGACCGGCGAGTAAATCAGCAGCGACCAAAGCGTCGTGAAGATGCACAGCGCGGAGAACTTCAAACGGTCAGCGAACGCGCCGCAGATCAGGGCCGGCGTGATGATCGCGAACGTCATCTGATACATCATGTAGAGCGTTTCAGAGATCGTCTGTTGCGCTTCGGCCGGGCTACCAGCGCCCAGCAGGAAAGGAACGTCGCCGCCCTTGGTGATGCCATCCGCGATGCCTTTCAGCATCACACGGGAAAAGTCACCAATGAACGCGTTACCGTTGGTGAAGGCGATGCTGTAACCGGCAACCACCCAAACCAGCGTCACAATGCAGGTGATCGCGAAGGACTGCATCATGGTGGCGAGAATGTTCTTCTTACGGACCATGCCGGCATAGAACAGCGCCAGGCCGGGTATCGTCATCATCAGAACGAGCGCGGTGGACGTCAGCATCCAGGCAGAATCGCCGGTGTCAATCTGCGGTTCGGCGAAGGCCGGAGCCGCGGCCAGAAGCATCGGCACAAAAGCGGCCAAGCCCCTCTTGAGGCGGGGTTTCATCATAGTCCTGTTTCCCTCGTTGTTGGTTTACAGCGCTTCGCCATCAGCTTCGCCGGTGCGGATCCGCATGGCGCGCTCGATGTCGAGGACGAAGATCTTGCCGTCACCGATCTTCCCGGTGTGGGCGGATTTGGCGATCGCTTCGATCACCTGATCTGCCAGATCGTCGCTGACCACGACTTCGATCTTGATCTTTGGCAGGAAGCTCACGTGGTACTCGGCGCCACGGTAGATTTCCGTCTGCCCTTTCTGGCGGCCGAAGCCTTTGACTTCGGTGACGGTCAAACCCTGAACGCCGAGCGGCGTCAGCGCCTCACGGACTTCGTCGAGCTTGAAAGGCTTAATGATGGCCATGATGAGTTTCATGTCGAGGTATCTCCGTTGATCACGTCTTGCATAGTCTCGCTCCTGTGCCACCGCATCGGAGTGAGCGGCGGATCGAGAGGGTCTATTCAAGACCCGTGCCAAGTTGCGGAGCGGGCGGTACGATTGGGGGGAAAAGGCGCCATCATCCTGTAATCTTTGCCCTGTCCGAGCGGGAAAGCGACCCGGATCGGCGGGCCATGACGCGTAATGGCGTGCAATCAGCGCTTCACACACGGCCCCGGTCGCCGGACCAAGGGATAGTTGCGGTTCGGTTGCTTATTAATCAGGCAAGTGCCCGCCCGAGTGCCGGTCAATGGATGACAAACAGCAAAATGCAGGGCCCAAAAAGAAACGCCCCGCTGTCCATATGGACAGCGGGGCGTTGGCCGGACATGTGACTCGGATCAGACCGAGTAATACATCTCGAACTCGACCGGGTGCGGGGTGTGCTCGAAGCGGTACACTTCGTTCCACTTCAATTCGATGTAGCTCTCGATCTGGTCGATCGAGAACACATCGCCGGCCAGCAGGAATTCGTGGTCCGCGGCGAGCGCGCCCAGAGCTTCACGCAGGCTGCCGCACACCGTCGGGATGTCCTTCAGCTCTTCCGGCGGCAGGTCATACAGATCCTTGTCCATCGGATCGCCAGGATGGATCTTGTTCTTGATGCCATCCAGGCCAGCCATCAGCATCGCGGCGAACGCCAGATAGGGATTGGCGGTCGGATCGGGGAAGCGGACTTCCACGCGCTTGGCCTTCGGGCTGGTCGCATAGGGGATGCGGCAGGAAGCCGAACGGTTACGCGCGGAATAGGCCAACAGCACCGGCGCTTCGAACCCGGGGATCAACCGCTTGTAGCTGTTGGTCGACGGGTTGGTGAACGCGTTCAGCGCCTTGGCGTGCTTGATGATGCCGCCGATGTAATACAGGCAGGTTTCAGACAGGTCTGCGTAGCTGTTGCCCGCGAACAGCGGCTTGCCAGCCTTCCAGATCGACTGATGCACATGCATGCCAGAGCCATTGTCGCCGTAGATCGGCTTCGGCATGAACGTGGCCGACTTGCCATAGCTGTGAGCGACATTGTGCACGCAGTACTTGTAGATCTGCATGTGATCAGCCTGCCGGGTCAGCGGGCCGAACTTGGTCCCGAGCTCGTGCTGGCTCTGCGCCACTTCGTGGTGGTGCTTCTCGATCGCCAGGCCCATCTCACCCATGGTGGACAGCATTTCAGCGCGCAGATCGACTTCGCTATCGACCGGGGCAACCGGGAAGTAACCGCCCTTGACGCCCGGGCGATGGCCCATGTTGCCTTCCGGGTAGTCCTTCATGGACGCCTGCGGGCCTTCCTGGCTGTCCAGCTGGTACATGCCGTAGTTGCCGCCGGTGCCGAACTTCACGTTGTCGAACACGAAAAATTCAGCTTCCGGGCCGACATAGACCGCGTCGCCAATGCCCGACGACTTCACATAGGCTTCCGCCTTTTTCGCGGTGCTGCGCGGGTCGCGCGCGTAACCCTGGCCGGTCGAGGGCTCAACGATATCGCAGATGATGATCATCTGCGGCTTGGCCGAGAACGGATCCATGACGGCCGTTTCCGGATCCAGCATCAGGATCATGTCGGACTCGTTGATGGCCTTCCAGCCGGCGATCGACGAACCGTCGAACATGATCCCATCGCGGAACACATCTTCGTCGATGGTCGAGACATGCTGTGCGGTGTGGTGCCACTTGCCGCGCGGGTCAGTGAACCGCAGGTCCACATATTCCACGGAATGCTCCTTGAGCATATCCAGCACCTTTGTCACGGCTGAGTTCGTGACGGTCGGCTTCTTCACCATGCCTGAAAATCCCCATTTACCAGTTCTTGGGAACCGCTTTGATCGTACCCCCCACGAAATCGTGGCGGAAGCGGCGTGCGAATGGGGCCGCACCATGCGAGCCCCCTTGATCCGGCCCCTCCGCGTGCCTCCGCGAAGGGCCGAAAACAGTCAAAATCCAATCAGACGGCGTCTTCGCCGCGTTCGCCGGTCCGGATGCGGATGACCTCTTCGATCGAGGAGATGAAGATCTTGCCGTCGCCGATGCGCCCGGTGCGAGCGGCGTTGACGATGGCTTCGACAGCCCGTTCGACCACCCGATCGTCGCAAATCACCTCGATCTTCACCTTGGGCAGAAAATCGACCACGTATTCGGCGCCGCGATAGAGCTCGGTATGCCCCTTCTGGCGGCCGAAGCCCTTGGCCTCCACCACGGTGATGCCTTGCAGTCCGACCTCGTGCAGTGCCTCCTTTACCTCATCCAGTTTGAACGGCTTGATGACAGCCTCGATCTTTTTCATGCGTCCTTAGCCCGGCTTTGCCGGGCTCTCCCATGCTAGATGGCTGCCCGACGTGCCGCCAAACCGTGGCAGCGTTAACAGCCACTAAGGTTTGCACGCGGCGTGCCAAGCTTCAATCTATGATGCGACATTCCGGCGGCCAACAGTGCTTTAATCAGGCTGCTGCCGCCTTGTCTGTTGTCATATAAGGATTCTCAGGTTTTACCAGCGCCCCCGTCAGGCAAAAATGGTAATGGAAACAGCGTGTTTTTCGAAGGTGGGTGTCCCGATGCGGCCGCGGATGCCGTGATTGGACGAGGTGCTTAATCCAAGAGCAGGGCTTCCGCATGCAGACTGCTCGAATCATGAGCATGTCGTGTGGCATTTTTCATCTTGATGGCGCCCACCGCCGTCATATCCCAATATCTTTGCAAGCCGTGCCCAACGCGGTACTGCTGGGCCAGCAGTCATTCGGACAGGCAAGAACATCATGCGTGGCACAAATTCTTATCTCGGCAGCATTGGCACGACGATCTTCACCGTGATGTCGGCCCTGGCGGCGGAGCATCAGTCGATCAACCTCGGCCAAGGGTTCCCCGATACCGATGGGCCCGACGACGTGGTGCGTGCCGCGGCCGACGCGCTGATGGATGGGCGCAACCAATATCCGCCGATGCCGGGCGTAACGGAATTGCGCCTCGCCGTCGCGGAGGCCAACCGCCGCTTCCACGGTCTCGATGTCGATGGCATGCGGCAAGTCACCGTCACCTCAGGCGCGACCGAGGCGCTCGCCGCCTGCCTCATGGCGGTTGTGAACCCGGGCGATGAGGTTGTGCTCATCGAGCCCCTCTATGACACCTATGCGCCGATGGTGCGGATGCTGGGTGCCATTCCCCGCTTCGTGCGCCTGCAGCCGCCGCATTGGGATCTGCCGCGCGCCGAACTCGCCGCCGCCTTCGGGCCAAAAACCAAGGCGATCCTGTTCAACACGCCGATGAACCCGTGCAGCAAGGTGTTCACGGCTGACGAACTCGGCTTCATCGCCGGATTGGTCGAGCAGCATGACACCTACGCCATTTGCGATGAGGTCTATGAGCACCTGATTTTCGACGGCCTGCGCCATATTCCACTCATGACCCTACCCGGCATGGCGGAGCGCTGCATGCGGATCGGCAGCGCCGGAAAGACGTTCTCCCTGACCGGATGGAAGGTCGGATATGTGACCGCGCCGATCGCGCTGACGCCTTTGATTCAGAAGGCGCATCAGAACCTGACCTTCACCACCGCGCCCAACCTGCAACGCGCGGTGGCGGTTGGTCTCGGCAAGGACGATGCCTATTTCGCATCCCTTGCCAGTGATTTGCAGGATCGGCGTGACGTGCTCGCAGCGGGGTTGAGCGCCGTCGGCCTGACGGTGCTGCCGGCGCAAGGCACGTATTTTGTCACCGCCGATTTCGCGCCACTGGCAGCGAGTGTCGGCTTCAACGGCGACGATGTGGCCTTTTGCCGCCATATCACCGAGCAGGCCGGTGTGACCGCGATCCCGGTTTCGGCCTTCTACGACGCGCCCGATGCACCGCGGCACTATGCCCGTTTCGCCTTCTGTAAGCGGTTTGAGGTCCTGAATGACGCGATCGCGCGGCTTCGTCGGCATTTCCTCGGCACGGCATGATTGACGGCCCCCCCATCTCTGGATTACACCGCGCCCCCTGGATGGCGGGCGTAGCTCAATCGGTAGAGCGCCAGGTTGTGGTCTTGGATGTAGTGGGTTCGAAACCCATCGCTCGCCCCAGGTTTTCCCTCTCGTGACCGATACTGTTGCCGCGCTGGTGCTGGCCGGTGGGCGCGCGCGTCGCATGGGCGTGGGTGACAAGCCGCTCTTGCCCGTGGGCGGCCAGCCGATGATCGCCCGCGTGATCGCGGCCCTGCATCCCTTGCCGGTGGCGATCAGCGCCAACGGGGACCCCGCGCGCTTCGCGGCCTTCGGCTGTCCCGTTCTGAACGATGGTCCGTTCGAGGATCAGGGCCCCCTGGCGGGACTCCTGGCCGGCATGGACTGGGCGGCAGAGGGCGGGGCCGCGCGCCTGCTGACTATTCCTGGCGACGCCCCCTTCGTGCCATCGGGGTTGGCGCACCGCCTATGCCCCGCGCCCGCCTGCGCGGCATCGGGCGGGCGGGTCCATCACCTGATCGCCTTATGGCCGATTTCGGCCCGCGACGCCTTGCGAAGCCTGCTGTCACGGCCTGGACCCCGCGATGTTCATCATTTTGCCGCGAGCATTGGCATGAGGCGGGTTGATTTCCCGACCGGGAAATGGGACCCGTTTACCAATGTGAACACTCCGGAGGACCTGGCGGCCGCCAGAGCCCTCGCGGAGGAGACGGGGACGGAGAGCGCGATATGGCCATGACGGTTGCGATCGCGGGTCTGGGGGCCATCGGCCTCCCGCTCGCCCGGGCGTTGGACAGCGGTGTGGATGGGCTTCGTCTGGTGGCGGTCGCCGCGCGTGATCACACCAAGGCAGCCATCAGCCTGGCGGGATTTCGCAATCCACCGCCGCTGGTGAGCCTGACGGAACTCGCCGAGGCCGATATCGTGGTCGAAGCGGTTCCCGCCGGGCTTTTTGAGCATGTCGCGCTGCCGGCCATCGAAGGCGGCAAAACCTTCGTGACCGTGTCCGTTGGCGCCCTGCTGCCGCGCATGCATTACGTGCATCGCGCCGCCGCGACCGGTGCCCGGATCATCGTGCCGACCGGGGCGCTGCTGGGCCTTGATGCGGTGCGGGCGGCGGCGGAGGGGCCGGTTGAACGCGTCACGATCGAGACGCGCAAGCCACCCGGGGGGCTCAAGGGCGCGCCCTATCTCGAACGCAACCGGATTTCGGTCGATGGATTGACCGAAGCGAAGCTGGTGTTTGATGGGAATGCCCTCGAAGCCGCGGCCGGCTTTCCGGCGAACGTCAATGTCGCGGCGGCGCTTGCCCTGGCCGGAATCGGTCCTGTGCGCACCAAGGTCAAAATCTGGGCCGACCCAGCGATGACCCGCAATGTCCACACGATTGAGGTCGAGGCAGAGGCCGCGCGCTTCAGCATGCGAATCGAAAATGTGCCGTCGGACGAAAATCCACGCACCGGGAAGCTGGTGGCCTTGTCCGTGCTGTCGTGCCTGCGGGGACTCGTGTCACCGCTCAAGGTGGGGAGCTGACAGGCGACCGCGCGTCATGCTGGAGGCGCTGATCTATGGGGCGGCTCTGGCGGGCTTTGGCTTCGTGATCATGGCGACGGCGCGCATGCCGCATGACATGATGGTCGTCGCCTGCATGCCGGCTGTCTTCCTGGCCATCATCATGGGCTTCATCATGGCGATTTATGCCGGGGATACATTCGGGGTGGCGATGCCGATTGGCGCGAGCGTCGCTGGCGCGGCCGTGGGCTGGCGTCAGGCCCGCCGGTTCAATCCCCGCGACGTTTTGGTGATGATTTACCTTATCTGGGCGGCCGCATTGGTGCTCGCCGCCATCGGTGTGCGCATGCCCGACGCGGAGTGAACCGTGCTTTCACTTGCCGCCCGGGATGAAAGCGGGTCTAAGCTCGTCCCATGTCCCTGATGAATGATATCTCCAGCGTCTTCTCGCCCCCGCACCCCGCCGGGCGCCCATTCGTGGCCGGCGGCGTGGTGGTTATGGCCATTGGCTTGTTTTTCGGCACCTGGCTCATTTGGCTTGGCGGGTTGTTCACCCTCTTTTGCCTGTATTTCTTCCGTGATCCGGAGCGAATCCCCCCCACCCGGCCAGGCGCGTTCCTCGCGCCCGCCGACGGCCGGGTCGTGGCCATCGCCTCCGTACCGCCGCCCGTTGAGCTGGAGATCGGCGACACGCCGGTCTGGCGGGTATCGATCTTCCTGTCGGTGCTGAACGTGCATGTGAATCGCGTGCCGATGGACGCGACGGTGACCCGCATCGCGTACCACCACGGCGCGTTCGTCAGCGCCAGCCTCGACAAAGCCAGCGACCAGAATGAGCGTAACGCAATCGCGATGCGCCTGGCTGACGGGCGGGCTTACGCGGTGGTGCAGATCGCCGGGCTGATCGCACGCCGAATCCTGTGCGGAATCCATGAAGGGCAGGCCGTTATCGGCGGCGACCGATTCGGCATTATCCGCTTTGGAAGCCGCACCGATCTGTATTTGCCCGCCGGCGTGCAGCCTTTGGTGGTGGTCGGGCAGACCATGATCGGTGGGGAAACGGTGATGGCGGAATGCGCGCCGGCTGATACCCCATGAACCATACGCCGTTCCGCTCCCCCATTCAGCGGCTGCGGCGATACCGTCCTCGCCGGCACCCCCGTTACAAGGGCCCGTCGTTCAATCAGATCATACCGAATCTGTTGACGATCGCTGGCCTCTGCGCCGGGCTGACATCCATGCGGTTCGCGCTGGAAGGCCGGTTCGGTTCGGCCGCCGCTGCTATCACCGCCGCGGCCATCATCGATGGGCTCGATGGCCGGCTGGCCCGCCTGCTGAACGCGACGTCGCGCTTCGGGGCCGAGTTCGACAGTCTGTCCGATTTTCTGTGTTTCGGGGTCGCGCCGGGATTCACGCTCTATCTCTGGTCGCTGCAACGGGCCGGTGCCTATGGTTACACGCCCTGCCTGATGTTTGCCGTCTGCATGGCTTTGCGCCTGGCTCGTTTCAATGCCGCCCTCGATAGTGCGCCGAAGCCGGCTTATTCCTACAATTTCTTCACCGGCGTGCCGGCACCGGCCGGCGCGGGGCTCGTGATGTTCCCGCTGTTTCTGGGGCTGGAAGCGAAGTCGCTGGGGTTGGCTGGCTTGCTGGCATTCACCCAGTACCCGCTGGTTTGCGCATTCATGCTGATCGGCACCGCCGTCCTGCTGGTCTCGACGCTGCCGGTTTGGAGTTTCAAGAATTTCCGGATCCCATCCCGCTACGTTCTCGCGGTGCTGCTGGGAACGGGATTATTCGTGGGCCTGTTGATCGCCGATCCGTGGGCGGCGCTGGCGGCGGGCGGGTTGATTTATGTGGGCATGATACCACTGAGCGTGCGCAGCTTCAGGCGGTTGCGGCGCGATGCAGAATTGGCGCGGGGGCCGGACGAGCCGCAGTCGCAGGCGCTGCCTCAACCCTGAGCGAACCGGCGCCGCCGGGCTGATATACCCCTTCCGGTGCGCCGAAAGCACGGCGTATGCTGTTTCTTCCAGCAGGGGACACAGAACCGATGACCACCCACAAGACCATCCTCGGACGTCGTGCTTTGGCCGGTGCCACCTTGGCTTTGCCGTTGGTGGCCGTCGCCGGGGCGGCGCGCGCCGATACCGCGCCCGAAAGCACCTTTGACCGGGTCCGCCGCACCAAGGTGCTGCGCATCGCCGCCTTCCCGGGGGCCGCGCCCTATTTTCAGAAGGACCTCGCCACCGGTGAATGGTCGGGCGCGTGCATGTCCATGGCCCGGGACGTCGCCAAGGTTTTCGACGCCAAGCTGGAATACCTCGATTCGACCTATGGCAACGCGGTGCTCGACCTGCAGTCCAACAAGGTCGATCTGGCCTTCGCATTGAACCCCACCCCGGCGCGGGCGTTGTCGATCAGCTTCACGCATCCCATGATCATTCATCCTTTCGGCTGCGTCGCCAAAAAGGGCTTCGATCCCGTGAAGTGGGAAGATTTGAACAAGCCCGACGTCAGGATCGTCTTCGACCTCGGCTCGCTGCACGAAACCGCCGCCCGGCGCTACTGCCCCAAGGCGCAGTTGACCGGCTACAAGACCACCGATGAATGCACCCTGGCCCTGCAATCCGGGCGGGCGGACGCCCATATCCTGGCGGCCGTCCTCGGGCTGGCCGCGGTTGGCAAGAACCCGGCACTGGGGTCTTACCGTCTGCTGGGTGAACCGACGGTGGCGCTCCCGAGCTGCCTCGGCGTGCAGCGTGAGCCGGATACCCGGTTCCGGGAGGTCATGGACGCCTGGCTGGACATGAACCGCGGCAACGGTCAGATCCGTGAATGGCTGTTGGAAAGCCTGGCGTCATTCGGCGTGACCCGCGACCAGGTCCCATCGGCGCTGAGTTTCTGATCCGCCCCGGCGAAGGCGGATCGCATGCATTACCAATGGGATTTCGTCTTCCTCAGCCGCTACATCCCCCTGTTCTGGCGGGGTGTGGAGGTCACGTTGGCCTATACCGTCGGCACGATCACGCTCGGTCTGATGATCGGGCTGGTCATCGGTCTTGGCCGGCTGTCGCCATCGCGGCTGCTCAACATCCCGCTGATCGCCTTCATTGAGATCTTCCGCTGCACGCCGCTGCTGGTGCAGATCGTCTGGGTCTATTACGCGCTGCCGGTGATCCTGGGGATCCAGATCCCCGCCATCGTCGCCGCGGTCCTGACTCTGTCCTGCTACACGGGCGCATTCTACGCGGAGATTTTTCGTGGCGGTATCATCTCGATTGAGCGCGGGCAGTGGGATGCGGCACGGGCATTGGGGCTGCGGCGCTGGACGATGATGCGGCAGGTGATCCTGCCGCAGGCGATGCGGCGGATGATTCCCCCCTTCGTCAACCAGTCGATCACCCAGTTGAAGAACACGTCGCTGGTTTCAACCATCGCGGTGCCCGACCTGCTCTACAACGGCACGCTGATCACCGCCGACACCTACCGGCCGCTGGAAGTCTATACGGTCGTTGCGCTGATCTATTTCGCGCTGCTCTTCCCCAGCACGATGCTGGCGCAATGGTATGAGCGGCGACTGGAAAAGGGACGCTGACGACGGCGGGAGGTCCGGATCCTGGGATCAGGATCTAGAGCGTGATCGGCGGAGGTGGAATCATCGGAGCCGTGAATCACGCGATCAAACAATCGGTTAGAGCTTGTCAGGTGCGCCTCAAAGCACCGGACGGGCTCCTAGCCGCCGCGCGGCATCTGCTGCTCCACCAGCGTCGCCCACCAGGATGCGCCGATGGGCAGGATGTCGTCATTGAAGTCATAGCCGGGGTTATGCAGTTGCTTCTCCCCCGGGCCGCGCGCGGCGCCGAGCATCAGATACGCGCCCTGCTTGGCATTCAGCATGAAGGCGAAATCCTCCCCGCCCATGGTGGGGGCGTGCATTTCACGCACTTTGGCATCGCCGGCGGTCGCGGTGGCGGCGCGAACAGCGAGGGTGGTGGCGTCTTCATCATTGACGGTCGCGGGGGCATGGCGGCTGAAGCTGACCTCGGCCTTGGCGCCGAAACTGGCGGCGATGCCGGTGGCCAGGCGCGCGATTCCGGCTTCGATGGTGGTCCCGACTTCAGGCAGGTACCAGCGCGCGGTGCCTTTCATGAACACGCGCTCGGGGATGATATTCGGTGCGTCGCCAGCGCTGATATGTCCGACCGAGACCACGCCACCCTGAATGGGTTCGACATTGCGGGACACGATGGTTTGCAAGGCATTGATGATTTGTGCGGCAACGACGATCGCGTCGACCCCGCGATGCGGCTCCGCGCCGTGGCTGCCGGTGCCGGTGACGGTGATTTCGAACCAGCCGACGGCGGCCATGACCGGGCCGGTCCGCCACAAGAATGTGCCGGCCTGTGCCTGTGGCCAGTTATGCAGGCCGTAGACCTTGTCCATCGGGCAGCGCTGGAACAGGCCATCCTTGACCATCTTGTCGGCACCAGCCTCGAACTCTTCCGCCGGTTGGAAGATCAGGTAGACCGTGCCATCGAAATTGCGGGTTTCCGCCAGGTATTTCGCCGCGCCCAGCAGCATGGCGGTGTGCCCGTCATGGCCGCAGGCATGCATCACGCCGGGATTTTGACTGGCATAGGGTACGCCGGTCTCTTCAACGATGCCCAAAGCGTCCATGTCCGCGCGCAGACCGATGGCACGGTCCGAGGTGCCGTTGCGGATGACCCCGACAACGCCATGCACAGCCATGCCCGTGATGATCTCATCGACGCCAAACGCCCGCAGCCGTTCCTGAACGACGGCCGAGGTGCGGGCTTCCTGCATCGACAGCTCGGGATGGGCATGGAAATCCCGGCGCCATTCCGTCATGTCGGCATGAAAATCTGCGATACGATTGATGATTGGCATGGTTCTACTTTGGTTGCCCCAGGACCCCGTTAACGTCAGCGATCGTGGGCGTTTCCGAAGGTCCGTGCAAGGCCGCCGGTAAGTGGCATGGGGGAAAACCCAAGACGGGCACGGGCCGGTTCGATGTCGAACGCCTTGTCTTCCAACAACCGGCGGATTTCCGCCGGACCAACCCGGGGCAGGAAGGGAAGGGCCTGCGCGACGAAGGCGGCGGCAATCAACGGCCGGGCGGGGAGGGCAACGATCCGCGGCGGCGCCAAACCAGCCGCCCTCGCGACCGCACGCACGAAATCCGCGTAGGTCACCGCGGCCGGGCCCGCGATCGTCAGACTTTCCGGCCCTGTCCAGGTTCGGTCCAGCGCGGCGTGAATCGCGGCTGTGACATCGCCCTGATAGACGGGCTGCACCAGCGCGCGCCCGCCATGCGGCAACGGCACGATCGGCAATTTCCGTAAAACCTGCGCCAGACGCTGAACATTATCCTCCCCCCGCGCGCCGTAAATCATCGTGGGATGCAGCATGACGCCACGGCGGCCGGAGGTCAGGAACGCCCGCTCTCCTGCGAGAACACCATTGCCGTGATCGTCCGGCCATTGGGTGAATTTCCGGGTGCTGCCCAGGAAGACGAACTGTGCGTCTGCTGGTGCGGCAGCCAGGATCGCGCCGGCATGGCGTGCATGGGCACAGGACACGATATGCGTCGCATCCGCCAGCGCCGCGCGCAGTGCCGGCGGGTCTGTCAGGTCAGCTTTGCGCGGCTCCACCGCGATGCCGGTGGTCAGGAATTTCGCCGGGCTCCGCACGATCGGTACCACAGGCTGGCCACGGGCCAGCAAAGCCTCGCTCAAGGTACTGCCTGATCGGCCGGAGGCTCCTATGATATGAACGGGTGCGCGCATTCGGTGCCGTGGCGCATATTCTAACAGGAACCGCAAGAAGCGTATCGTCATGGCTGCTCCGTTTGCGTATGGTCCGCCGGGTTTAAAAGGGAATCGTCCATGAAAATCACCCGCCGCTCCGTCATTGCCTCCGCCACAGCCGCCGGCGTCGTCGCGCCTGCCTTTCGGGCCCGCGCCCAAGGCAAGCCCGTCATCAAGATCGGCGTCATCAACGACCAGTCCGGCCCCTATCGCGATTTGAACGGGCCAACCTCGGTCGTCTGCACGAAGCAGGCGGTGCTTGAATTTGGCGCAGGTGATTTCGATGTCGAGGTGCTGTCCGCGGATCACCAGAATAAGCCGGACGTGGCGGTGTCGATTGCGCGGCAGTGGTTCGATCAGAATGGGGTCGATATTGTGATGGATTGCGCGGCGTCTTCCGCTGCACTGGCGCTCGCTTCGCTCTGCAAAGAGAAGAATAAGGTGATGATCGCCACCAGCACGGCGACATCCGACATCAGCGGCAAGGCCTGCACGCCCAATTCCATCCATTGGGTGTTCGACACTTATATGGAAGCCCGCTCCACCGGTGGCGCGCTGGTGAAATCGGGCGGCGATACCTGGTTCTTCATCACCCCCAACTACGCGTTCGGCGAAGCGGTGCAGCGCGACGCGACCAAGATCATTCAGGCGTCCGGCGGCAAGGTGCTCGGCGCGCAGATCTACCCGTTCCCGGAAACCACCGACTACTCCGGTCAGCTGATCCAGGCGCAGGCCTCAGGCGCGAAGATCCTGGGCATGGCCGGCGCGGGCTCCGATCTGATCAACGTGGTCAAGCAGGCGCATGAATTCGGGCTGACGAAGACCATGAGCATCGCGGCCATGGTCTGTTATTCGACCGACGTGCGCTCGATCGGGCTGGAGATGGCGCAAGGTCTGAAACTGTCGGAATCCTATTATTGGGACCTGAATGACCGCACGCGGTCCTTCCAGAACCGCATCAAGGACAAGGTCACGCTGTGGCCGAATATGGCGCAGGCTGGCAATTACTCCTGCACGATGCACTATCTGAAAGCGGTCAAGGACCTCGGCGCCGCCGCGGCCAAGGCCGATGGTGCCGCGACGGTCGCGCGCATGAAAGCGATGCCGACGGATGACGATTGCTTCGGCCCGGGCCGCATTCGGGAAGATGGGCGCAAAATCCACCCGGTCTATCTGTTTGAGGCGAAGAAGCCGTCGGAGAGCAAGCACAGCTGGGACCTGCTCAAAGTCCTCGGCGTCACCCCCGCGGAAGACGCATTCCGGCCATTGTCCGAACGTGCCTGCCCGCTGATCAAGGCATAAGCCCATGAGCCGCCTGTTCGGGACCATGCGCCAGGTTGGCATCGTCGTGCGCGATATCGAAGCGGCGATGCGTCATTGGGTCGAGGTGTGCGGTGTGGGACCCTGGTTCTACACCGACCGCCTCGCGGTGACCGCCTTCACGTATCGCGGCCAGCGTTATGATGACGCGCATATTTCAATCGCGCTGGCCAATTCCGGCGATGTCCAGTTGGAACTGATCCAGCAGCGGTGTGACACGCCCAGCATGTACCGCGATTTCCTCGCCGCCGGGCATGAGGGCATGCAGCATTGGTCAAGCTGGCCGGAGGACTATGACGCGATCTACCAGCGCGCCTTGGCCTCTGGTTACACGGTGGGGCAGGAAGGTGACAGCCCGCGCGGCCGCTTCGTGTATTTCCACCAGGAAGGCCATCCCGGCACGGTGATCGAGATGGCGCATGCGACACCGGAACGCATGCGCATTTTCGCCGCCGTTCGCCAGGCCGCGGTCGGGTGGGACGGGTCCGATCCGATCAGGCGGCAATGGCCGACGGCTTAGTTTCAGGCTGGCAGCCTTAAGCGGTTCGGAATGACCGACCGGGCGGCCCGTGTCACCCCAGGGCGCCATGGTCGCGCAACGATGCGATCCGTTCTGGGGATAAGCCAAGGACCTCCCGCAAGACGATCTCGGTGTGTTCCCCCAGTGCGGGCGCGACACCCGCCGCGCGCCCAAAGCTGGCACGCCATGGCAGGCCGGGGACCAGGCCGCCGTCCAGCGGATCCCAGAAACCGCGCGCGCGCAGATGCGGGCTTTCGACCAGGTCGAACGATCCCGTGACCGGTGCGGCCGGGATTCCCGACCGATTCAGCAGCATCGCGGTCGCGGCGGCATCTCGGGATGCACACCAGTCCGCCAATGCGGCGTCCACGCCGGGGGCGGATGCGTCGTGCTTATCTCCCAATCCCGGCACGATCCCGCGCAGCACCGCCAGTTCATCCGCGTCGCGGACGGCGATGCCGATCCACTGATCGTCACCGGCGCAGCGATAAACGCCATGGGGGGCGCAGGTGTCGGATTGGTTGCCTCGCGGCTGCGGCGGCGCGCCCGATTGAGCGGCCAGCAGCGGTTCGACCATGGTCCAGAGCATGGCTTCGATCATGGAGAAATCGATCCGGGCGACCGCGCCGCCATGGCCGCGCTGCCATAGGGCGGCGGCGGTGATGAAAGCGATCAGCAGGCCGCACATCGGGTCGAGCCAGGCCAGACCAACGCGGGGCGGCACATCCGGATGCCGGTTCAGCCCGGCGAATCCGGCGAAACACTGCAACAGCGTGCCATAGGCCACGGCGTGGGACTCCGGCCCCGTGCGTCCCATCCCCGATGCCGAGACATAGATCAGCCGGGGATTGACGGTCCGCAGCGCCTCCGCCCCCAGGCCAAGACGATCCATCACCCCGGTCGCGTAATTCTCAATGACGATGTCCGCCTGAGCGGCCAGATCACGAGCGACGGCGACGGCATCGGGGTTTTTGAGATCCAGCACGATCGCGCGCTTGCCCTGGCCAAGCACCGTGTGCAGCTCCGACCCGCGGCCAGGATCGCCTTTGCCGGGAGCCTCAATCTTGATCACGTCGGCACCCATGGCGGCGAGGGTGCGGGTCACGGTCGGACCGGCGATGATCCAGCTGAAATCCAGGACCCGGATTCCCGCGAGCGGCAAGGTGCTTTTGGGGGGCGCTACCGGCACGCCCGGGAACAGGGTCAGGCCGTAGGGTGCGCCGGGGGCTTGCACGGGCTTGCCGGCGATCTCCATGGGGCGGAAATACCCGCGATGGCGGGACTGCGGCGTATCGAGCTGCTCGTGCAGGTCACGCAACGGAAAGCTGGGCACCCTGGCTTTCTGCGCGGTGTCGGCGATCCACTGCTTGGGATGCTGGCGGCTCCAGTCCGACATCAGCGCATGCAGCGCATCCCAGTTCGCAACCCGATCGGCTTTTGTTCGAAAGCGCCGTTCCTCGCCCCAGGCAGGGGAACCCATGGCCACCAGCCAGGACGCCCATTGTTTGTCCTCCCGCGGGGAGATGGCGGTGAAGCCGTCGCTGGCCGGCAGGATGCACACCGTGGCACCATTACCGTCGGCGACGCGCCCGCGCGGCCATTTTTTGCCGGAAACACCGGCGCGGGTCAGTTCGGTGATCGCGATCGTGGCCAGCGCTTCCTGGATGGACACATCGACCACCGCGGGTTCGGCGGCCTGCACCGCATGCATGCCGGCGCAGGCACCCGCCAACCCGCCGAGGAAGGCCGACTGATGCCCGACCGGGCGGATGGGCGGCTCGCTCAGATCGTCCACCTGGCCGGTCAGCAGCCGGGCGATGCCGCTGGCGCAGAGGAGCGTCAGATCGGTCGCGGGATCGTCGGCCTGAGAACCGGTCTGGCCATAGGGGGAAATCAGGACGATGGCGGCTGTGGGATTGGCGCGGCGCAACGTTTCGGCGTCATGGCCGCGCGCTCGCAATGCGGCGGGGCCACCTTCGGCGATGATCACGTCGGCTGTTGCGATATCAGCCTCGCCTTTGCCGTGGTTCAGATACTGTTCCAGCGGCGTGGCCGCCCTGGCCTCCGCTGCCCCGACCTCAGCACCCGCATCGGCGAACAGGCGGCCACAGACGGCGGCGGCAAGCCCATTCCCCAGTTGTGCGACCCGTAATCCCGTCAGTATCGACATTCCCGCCCCATCACGCCGCGTTATGTGTCATGACGCGAGGAAGCGGCTGGCGTGTCAATCGCGCAACCCCCTTACAAACCGGCCACCCCAGCACGATCTCATCGGTTTCGGGGACAAGGAGTAAGCAGCATGATCGAATTACGTCCTTTCAATGGCCTCGGTGGTGGTCACCACGGCTGGCTGGATTCCAGGCACCATTTCTCCTTCGCAGGCTATCACGATGACGCCCGTATCAACTGGGGGCGGCTGCGTGTTTGGAACGACGATGAGATTGCCGCCGGTTCCGGCTTCGATCCGCATCCGCACGCCAATATGGAAATCATCACCTACGTCACGCAGGGTGCGATCACCCATAAGGACAGCCTGGGGAATACCGGCCGCACCGAGGCTGGCGACGTGCAGGTCATGAGCGCGGGCACCGGCATTCGCCATTCCGAATACAATCTGGAGAAAGAGACGACCAAACTGTTCCAGATCTGGATCGTGCCGAACGAGCGTGGCGGTGCCCCATATTGGGATGCGAAGCCATTCCCAAAAGATGCCCGCGCCGGCCGGTTCGTGACATTGGCAAGCGGAATCGCCTCCGATACGGATGCGCTGCCCATTCGGGCGGATGCGCGCGTCGCGGGTGCGACGCTGGCGGCGGGTACGACGACGGAGTACCGTCTTGGCGTCGGTCGCTACGCCTATTTGGTGGCCGCGCGCGGCGCGATCGAGATCAATGGCGTGCGCGCCGGCACCCGCGATGGCCTGGCGATCGCGGATGAGGACCTGTTGCGGGTCACCGCGCTGGAAGAGTCGGAGATCGTACTGGTCGATGCCGGCTGAATGGGGCTGATTCTCCCCCTGGCGGCAAGGGGGAGGCGGACCTTCCCGGTTGCAACGGAACCCCACACGGTCCAAATCACGGTCGTCGTATAACCAGACTGTGAGGACCCTTCATGCGCCGCCGCACCCTTCTGAAAGCCGCGCCTGCTCTGGCCGCCGCGCCCCTGTCGATGCCAGCACTGGCACAGGCTCAGAAGCCTTTGCGCTTCATCCCACAGGCGAATCTGACCGTGCTCGACCCGATCTGGAGCACGGCGGTCATCACCTACAACCATGCCTATATGGTTTACGACCTGCTCTATGGATACGACGGCGCCGGCACCATGCGCCCGCAGATGTGCGAAGGGCATGAGGTCTCGGCCGACGGCCTGACCTGGACCTTTACCCTGCGTGACGGCCTGAAATTCCACGATAACGAGCCCGTGCGCGCGCGGGATTGCGTGCCATCCATCACGCGGTGGGGTTCGCGTGATTCCTTCGGCCAAAAGCTGATGGGCTATGTGAATGAGGTCGTCGCCCTCGATGACAAGCGGTTCGCCATCCGCCTGAAGCGTCCCTGCCCGCAGTTGCTGTTCGGCTTCGGCGGCCGCCAGTGCTTCATCATGCCCGAACGCGTCGCCCTTCGCCCCGGCACTGAGCAGATCACCGAGACCATCGGCTCCGGCCCGTTCAAATTCCACAAGGACCAGTGGGTCTCCGGCGTCAGCGCCGCCTATTCCAAATTCGACGGCTATGTGCCGCGCAACGAGCCGCCGCAGTTCTTCGCCGGCGGCAAGGTGGTGAATTTCGACCGGGTGGAATGGACGGTACAGCCCGATCCCTCCACCGCCGCGGCGGCCCTGCAGAAGGGGGAGGTGGACTGGGTCGAACTGCCGCTGATCGACCTCGTGCCGATGCTGAACAAATCCCCCGGCGTCTATACCAAGGTCACCGATCCCGGCGGCTGGCTGATGTTCATGGTGCTCAACCACCTCAATCCGCCCTTCGACAATATCAAGGTGCGTCAGGCCATTCTGGCCGCGCTGGATCAGCAGAGCTTCGTCGAGTCGGTTGTCGGCGACCAGAAGCAGCTCGCGATCGTGCCCACCGGCCTGTTCGCGCCGACGATGCCGATGTCCAACATGGCCGGGATCGAGAAGCTGACCAGCCCGCGCGATATCGCCAAGGCCAAAAAGATGATCGCGGAGTCCGGCTACAAGGGCGAGCCGGTGATGATCATGGCACCCAGCGACCAGCCGGCACTGACCCAGATGTCGCAGGTCGCCCGCGAGCTGTTCGAAAGCATCGGCCTGAAGGTCGATTACCAGGTCATGGACTGGGGCAGCGTGGTGACCCGCCGCGTCAACCAGAACCCGCTCGACCAGGGCGGCTGGGGCGCCTTCATCACGGTCATGAGCCCGCTCACCTCCGCCAATCCGGGCAGCATGCTGTCGCTGCGCGGCAACGGCCGCAAAGGCTGGTACGGCTGGCCCACAGATCCGCGGATCGAGGAACTGCGGGAGGCCTGGTTCGATGCCCCCGACGTCGCCGCACAGAAGAAGGCCGCCGAAGAGGTCCAGCGCCAGTATTTCGAGACGGTGCCCTTCCTGACGCTGTGCCGGATGCAGCAGCCGATGGCCTTCCGCTCCGACATCAAGGACGTGGTCGCGGCGTCCTTCCCGGTGTTCTGGGGTGTTCGGCGGGGTTAGGAGCAGGATCACCGGCGGTCTGAATTCCGCGATCAGGCTTTAACCCCGCCGCCAGCCCGTCCGCAGGGAACTCAGTACCATCGCCGTGGCCGCGAAGCCCGCGGCCATACCAATGGAAATCTTGGTCCCCAGCGCGATCGTCTCCGTCCCCGCGCCATGGGTCAGGCCGAACACCAACGCCACCAAAGCGCTGCCGGTCGTCTGGCCCAGCAGGCGGGAGGTGGACAGGATCCCGCTCCCCGCGCCCGCCCGATGCGGGGGCGCGCTGCCAATCAGCAGGCGATTGTTGGGGGTCTGGAAGCAACCGAAGCCGAGACCACAGACCGCCAGCCGCCAGGCGACCTCCCACCGGTCGATCGGCACCGGCATGAACAGCACCAGCACCAGTCCCGTGGCCATCACCGCCAGTCCGAACCCGCCTAGCAGCCCCGTATCATACCGATCCGCCAACCGCCCCGAGATCGGCGCCATGATCACCAGCGCCGCCGGCCAGGGCGTGATCAGCACCCCGATCTCGATCGGGCTCAACCCGCCGATATATTGGAAGAAGAACGGCAGTGAGACCATGGCGATGATCTGCGCCGCATGCGCGCAGACGGCGGTCGCCGACGACAGGGCGAAGACCGGGTTGGCGAACAGATCCACCGGCAGCATCGGCGCCTTCAGGCCGAGCTGACGCCGCACGAACACATAACCCACCGCGACCGAGACCAGGAACTCCGCCGCGATCATCAGTGGCGACTGGCCCCGCCCCACCCCGTCCAGGGCGGTGATGAACAGCCCGAAGGTGATCGCGTTCAGCAGCGCGCTGAGCGGGTCGAATGGTGCGCCTGCCAGCGGCGTACGCGGCAGGAACCGCAGCGACAGCGCCAGCGCGATGATGCCCAACGGCACCTGGATCAGGAACAGCCACGGCCAGGACGTCACCGCCATCACCGCCGCCGCCACCGACGGCCCGGCAGCCGAGGAAGCCGAGACCACCAGCCCGTTGAACCCGATGCCCCGCCCCAGCTGCGCCCGCGGGAAGATGAACCGCACGATCGCGCCATTCACCCCCATGATCCCCGCGCCGCCAAAGCCCTGGACCACCCGTGCCGCCACCAGCAGCGGCATGTTGGGTGCCAGGGCGCAGGCCAGCGATGACAGGATGTAAAGTCCCAGACCCCAGCAATAGACCCGCCGATGCCCGTAGATATCGCCCAAGGAGGCGAACGGCAGCAGCGTCACCGTCACCGCCAGTTGATAGGCATTCACGACCCAGATCGACTCCGCCGGCGTCGCCGCCAGGTCCCGCGCGATCGTCGGCAGCGCCACATTCGCGACCGAGCCCACCAGGACCGACATCGCGATGGAGATCGCGACCGCCAGCATGGCAATCCAGCGCGTGGCCGGAGGCAACCCGTCGGGAATCGGCACGTGCGGGGCGGTGGCCATGCGGGGGAAACTCCTCACCCCGATCAATCGCCCGGCCGGGCACGCTTGCCAAGCCGGGACTCACGCGCGTGCTTGCCAAGAACCACCCGTGTGGCAGTTTGTGCCCATCATACACAGGAGGACGCGATGCAAATCGGCGTGGTAGGTCTGGGCCGCATGGGGGCCAATATTTCGCGGCGGCTGATGCTGGCCGGCCATTCCACCGTGGTCTGGGATGCCAATCCCGGCCCGGTGGCGGAACTGGGCACGGATGGCGCGATTCCCGCCGACGGCCTGGCCGATCTGGTGGGGAAACTGAGCGGTTCGCCGAAGGCGGTGTGGGTGATGCTGCCGCATGGCAAAATCACCGAGGACACGATCGCCACGCTCTCCGGCCTGATGGGCCCGGGCGATATCATCATCGACGGCGGCAACACCTATTACAAGGACGACGTCCGGCGCGGGAAGGAACTGGCCGCCAAGGGACAGCGCTACCTCGATGTCGGCACGTCCGGAGGCGTCTGGGGGCTGCAACGCGGCTACTGTCTCATGATTGGAGGCGACACGGATGCGGTCGATCATCTCGATCCTATCTTCAAAGCCCTCGCCCCCGGGATCGGTACGATTGAGCGCACGTCGGGCCGCGAAAATCACGATCCCCGCGCCGAGCAAGGCTATATCCATGCCGGCCCCGTCGGTGCCGGGCATTTCGTGAAGATGATCCATAACGGCATCGAATACGGCATGATGCAGGCGATGGCGGAAGGCTTCGACATCCTGCGCAACCGTAATTCACCGAAGCTGCCGGAGGATATGCGCTACGACCTTAATCTCGGCGACATCGCCGAGGTCTGGCGTCGCGGATCGGTGGTGACCTCCTGGCTGCTGGACCTGACCTCCTCGGCGCTGGCCAAGGATGAGGCGCTGGATGGTTTCTCCGGCGTTGTGGAAGACTCCGGCGAAGGCCGTTGGACCGTCGAAGCGGCGGTCGAGGAAGCCGTCCCGGCCGAAGTGCTGGCCGCGTCCCTGTTCGTGCGCTTTCGCTCCCGCCAGGAACACACCTTTGCCGAAAAAGTGCTGTCGGCGATGCGCTTCGGCTTCGGCGGGCACGTCGAGGCCCCAAAAAAGGGATGACGATCGCACTTGTCATGGGTGTATCCGGCTGCGGCAAAACCACCGTCGCGGCCGGCGTTGCCCAACGCCTCGGTTGGCCACTGCTGGAGGGGGATGCGTTCCATCCCCCATCGAACGTCGCCAAAATGGCGTCCGGTACGCCCCTGACGGATGCGGATCGCTGGCCCTGGCTGCGCGCCATCGCGGCCGCCGCGGCCGAGGTGCCCTCCGCCGTGATCGCCTGTTCGGCGCTGAAGCGCGCCTATCGTGATGTCCTGAAAGCGGGGCGCGATGACGTGGTCATCGTCTACCTGCGGGGATCGCGCGAGCTGATCGGGGCCCGGTTGGCGGCCCGGAAAGGCCACTTCATGCCACCCGGCCTGCTGGACAGCCAGTTCGTGACGCTGGAAGAGCCCGGCGCTGACGAAAAACCGTTGACCATTCCGATCAATGACGCGCCAGGCAAATTGATCGACGCCGTGGTCGCTGGCCTGCGGGGGCGAACGGCCTGATCAGCGGCCGTCGCCCTTTCCTGTTAATCCAGATCAATCGGCAGGAAATGCCCCGCTGCATCCAATTGCGTCCCCCAAACCTTATGGGAGGCCTGATGGTCGGCGCGGCTGTAATTGATCATCGTACCCAGGCCGAGGTCCAGATCACGCAGGTTTTCGAGGGTGCTGACCAGCCGTTCCGATTCAAGCTGTGGACCAGCGCGGCGCAATCCCTCGATCAGGACGTTGGCGGACAGATATCCCTCCAGGGACACATAGTCCGGAGATTCGCCGGGAAAAAATTTCGCCAACGCAGTCTTGTAGTCGAGAACAACACTGGCATAACTCTCGACAGCCGGTACGACCTGCGTGACGATCACACCAGATGCATATTTCGGCCCGAGCACCATCAGTTCTTCCGCCAGCGACGTGCTGCCGACAAATGATACGTTGGTGTAAGTCAGGCCAGCGATCTGATCGCGGGTCTTTTCGATGAATTTAGCCGCGGCCCGGTACGTTGCCACCATCACAACGGCTTTGATCGGCGCGTTGGGACGTTGGCGTTGCAATTGAGCCAGTTGCCCCACGGCCTCATCGACATCGACAGTATTGCGCTGATAATTCAGCCGCGTAATCGGCGCGCCTTCACTGTTGCCACGCAGGGTGCGCAGGGCTTTCATAACCCCTTCGAAACCGGCATCGCCATACCCGTCCTGCTGCGCAAAAACCGCAATCTGTTCGGGCCGGATCCGTTTTACTTTCACCAGATATTGCATAACCGCGCTGGTTTCCTCAGCGTAGCTGGCGCGATAGTTGAAAACATAACGATCGGGTGGGTCGCGCCGCAAAAGCCCCGCGCCTGTGAACGCACCGAAAAAGACCATTTTGTGGGACAGGGCATAGGGCAGCGCGACAGCCGCCGTGGGGGTGCCGACATTGCCGATGACGCCGAATACCTGCTCCTTCTCATACAATGCCTTCATGGCATCAGCGGTTCGGTTGGGCTCGTAACCGTCATCGGCGGTGACCAGGGTGAGCCTGCGCCCATGAATGCCGCCGGCCTCGTTCACGCCATTGAAGGCGGTCTCGATGCCCTGCTTCATCTGACGGCCCAGTTCCTTGGCGGGGCCCGAAAAAGGGGCAGCCATGCCCATCCGGATTTCCCGATCGCTGATGCCGCGGGCAGCGAACACCGCGGATGGAGGGGCAGAGGACGGAACCGATGGAGCCGCGGCCGGGGTACTGACCTCGGTCGTGACGGCAGCCTTTGTAATACCGTTCAGCGAGCCAGGGCCATTCGGAGCCATAAACCAGGTCGTGGATGATGTTTCCCAATAAGACAGATCAGACAGCATCGATCCGCATCGTGAGCGATTGGTAGCGACAGCCTGCTGCCCGATGTCGATGCCCTGATTGAACGCATCCTCCAGGATGGAAATGACGGCACGATCTTTGCTGAATGAACGAATGGCCGTATCAATCTGGGTATTTAATGTCTTTACGCGCTGTATAGGTATTATTTCGCAACTAAATGCGCCGCCCGCGGCGATGCCGATATTCCGTGACACACGCTTCGCATCGTCCAGTCCATCGGCCGCGAAGGCTCCATGAGTGAACAGACTCGCTCCCATGAACGTCGAACAGAGAAGAGTCCGAACCGATTGCGCTATCATGATGGCCTCCTTATTGCTGTCACCGGTATCGACGCATCGCCATGACGACGAATACATTGATTGTGTTCGGCTTTTGGCTTCGTGTCGGAGCGTGTGGTCCTTTGACAGACGCTGTGAGGTCGGTTGATATTCCAACGGCATCAAAAAAAATGCCGATCAGGCGGTGACGCCGCTCCCGCACTGCCAATGCCGGTTCCGATAAACCCCGTGATCCCCGTTCAGGCGGGCGTGAAAGCATCGATGACCATGACCGATACCGCCGCCATCTATCCCAGTCTGCGCGATCGCGTTGTGTTCATCACCGGCGGCGCCAGTGGCATCGGTGCGGAGGAGGTCACCCAGTTCGCCCGCCAGGGCGCGCGGGTCGCCTTCGTGGACATCGCCGATGCGCCGGCGCTCGCTTTGTGCACCCGTCTGCGGGAGGCAGGATATCAAGAGCCATTCTACCAACCCTGCGACATCACCGATATCGCGGCGCTTCAGGCCGCCATTGCCGCCGCGGCGGCGCGGTTGGGACCGATTACCGTGCTGGTGAACAATGCCGCCAACGACCAGCGGCACCAATGGGAGGATGTGACACCGGCCTATTGGGACGAACGGATGGCGACCAATCTGCGCCACCAGTTCTTCGCCATCCAGACGGTGGCACCGATGATGAAGGCCGCGGGCGGTGGTTCGATCGTCAATTTCGGTTCGATCAGCTGGCACAACAACCAGGGCGGCATGCCGGCCTATACCACGGCCAAGGCGGCGATCGAGGGCCTGAGTAAGGGCATGGCCCGCGACCTCGGCCCGGATGGGATCAGGGTGAATACGGTCATCCCCGGCTGGATCATGACGCAGCGGCAGATCGACCTGTGGCTGACGCCGGACGCCGAGGCTACTCTGTTGCGGATGCAGTGTTTGAAAGAGAAGGTCTATCCGATCGACGTTGCCCGGATGGTGCTGTGGCTGGCATCCGACGACAGCCGGATGTGTTCGGCCCAGCTATGGGTGGTCGATGGCGGGCGGATGTGACCGCTCCAGCACCAGATCGAAGGTGATGCACACGGGGTTCGCGCCGCGGATCAGAGGTCCGTCATGCACCTGGCCTGCCATGTCCACGACCAGAAGATCCAGCGACCCAACGCCGTCGCGTACTCGGCCAGAGCGGACCAGGACCTCGGTGGCGTGATCCTGCACCGTGGCGCCATGGGCGAAACGAGCACCAATCAGGCTGCCCAGGCTGCCGCGCACCACCGCGTCACGCATGCCATGCGCGGCGGCGATGGTCTCGACAGCGGTGAGGATGTCCTCGTTCGGTTTGATGCGCGCGAATACGGCCGTACCCGGGCTGGTCGTGCCGCTCGGCTGGAACAGGGTGAAGTTGGTTTCCGCATCCGCGGCCGTCGCGACGCGGATGGTGGGAAAGCCCCAGGCTTCGACCTCGGTTTCCTCACACACGATGCTTTCATGCGGCAGGATATGCCCGCCGCGCCGGGCGCCGTCGGGTTCGGTCCAGGCGGCGTGGCAATGCAGGAAGGGCTTGTCGTCCGACCAGCCGAAGGTGGCGTTGGCCTGTTCGATGCGGGTGGTGTCCTCCGGCGCGCGCGGGGCGGTGAAATAGGCGACGTGGGACGCGTTATCGGCCGGGCCGGGCATGACGTAGCGGAACGGGTTGAACGCGCCACCCTTGAACGTCAGCGTCGCGCTTTGGAACCCGGCGGCGATCAGCGGGCCGGTCAGGGCCTCGGTCAGGGGCAGGCCCCGGCGTAGGGTGAAGCGCAGCGGCACCGCATCCCCGCCGATACTGTCGATCCGGACCGGGTGGATCGGCCCGGGTTGCACCAGGTGGCGCATCAGCGGCCGACCGCGTAGCCCTGCATGCCGCGGGGGTTGGCGCCGGCATGCATCTGGCCGTCGGCTTCCAGCCGGGCGCCGGACAGGCGGCCCTCACTCCAGTCCTCGCCCTTTTCGGCTTTGTGGTCCCGGGCTTTGAGCTCGTACATCACTGCATTGGGGAAGCGGCCTTCCAGCACCAGTTTCCCTGGCTTGGCCGTGCGCGGCCAGAAACTGGACGGCCAGTGCTCGGAATGGAAGGACGGCGCGTCGATCGCCTCCTGGATGTTCATCTTGTGGTGCACCATGCGCAGGAAGAAGGTGGCCGACCACTGGTCCTGCTGCTCCCCGCCCGGGGTGCCGAAGGCCATCCAGGCTTTGCCGTCGCGCAGCGCGAAGCTGGGGGACAAGGTGGTGCGCGGGCGTTTGCCGGGTGCGAGGCTGTTGGGCAGACCCTCTTTCAACCAGAACATCTGGCCGCGGCTGCCCATGGGGAAGCCGAGTTCGGGGATCACCGGCGACGACTGCAGCCACCCGGCGGAGGGTGTGGCGCTGACCATATTGCCGTGCTTGTCGATCACGTCGATATGGCAGGTATCGCCGGCACTGACACCAAGCTGCGACACCGTCGGCTCCCCGGTGCCGGCGGCATTGCCCTCCAGCAGAGACGCGCGATCCGCCGCATTGTGATCAACCCAATTGGTGAAGCCGGGGATGGTACCGGGGCGGAGGTCCAGCGACGCATCGCGCCCGATCAGCTTGCGGCGTTCATCGTTATAGGCGTCGGATAGCAGGTGCTCCATCGGCACCTTCACGAAATCCGGATCCCCGTAAAACGCCTCGCGGTCGGCGTAGGCCAATTTTTGCGCCTCGATCACATGGTGCACGAAATTGGCGCCCAGCGGATCCATGGCGCCGAGGTCGAAACCCTTCAGCAGAGCCAGTTGTTGCAGCATGACCGGGCCCTGGCTCCAGGGGCCGCATTTCAGCAGGGTGTGGCCGTGGTAGTCGTAGGCCAGCGGCGCTTCCACGCCGGCGGACCAGCGGGCGAAGTCGTCGGCTGCCAGCAGGCCGCGGTGCTTGCGTCCGGAGGAATCCAGGATGTCGTTGGAGGCGAAGAACTTGCCCACCACCTCCGCCACGTAGCCCTTGTACCAGAAATCACGCGCGGCCTCGATCCGCGCTTCCCGGCTGTCGCCCACGGCCTCCTTGCAGACACGCTCATAGGTGGCGGCCAGGGCCGGGCGGCGGAACAGCTTGCCGGGGGCGGGGACGTTGCCGCCGGGCAGGAACACGGCGGCGGAGGTCTTCCACTCCTGCTCGAACATCGGCTTCATGGTGTTGATCTGGGCGCTGACGCGAGCGACCAGGTGGACGCCGTTTTTCGCGTAACCGATCGCGTATTCCAACACGTCCGCCAGTTCCCAGGTGCCCCAATCGCGCAGCAGCCGGCACCAGGCGTCGAAGGCGCCGGGCACGACGGCCGGCAGCAGGCCCGTGCCAGGGATGAGGTCGATGCCGATATCGGCGAATTTGGCGAGCGTGGCGGCTTGCGGGGAGGGACCCTGACCGCAGATCACATGCTGCGTGCCGGTTTTGCTATTGTGCAGGATGATGGGTGCGTCGCCGCCGGGACCGTTCAGGTGGGGTTCGGCGACATGCAGGGTGAAGGCAGCGGCGGCGGCGGCGTCGAAGGCATTGCCCCCGCGCTCCAGCACGGCCATGCCGACCTGACTGGCGAGCCAGTGGGTGGAGGCGACCACGCCGAAGGTGCCGGCGATTTCCGGGCGGGTTGTGAACATGACGTGGCCTCCTTGGTTGATCGCGGCGCAGGCTAGCGTCAGGGTGCGCGGCGTCAATGAGGGGATTTCGCGCGATGCTGGTGTTGGTGGTGGGGCCGAGCGGGGCGGGCAAGGACACGATGCTGGAAGCCGCGCGTGCGGCGCTGCCAGGGATCCGCTTCGTCCGTCGTGTCATCACCCGTCCTGCGGAAGCGGGCGGGGAGGATCACGAAGCGGTGTCCGAGGCCGCGTTTGCCCGGCGTGACTTTGCCTTGCAGTGGCAGGCGCATGGGCTGCGCTACGGCATTCCGGCCGACATTGCGGATGATCTGGCGGCGGGGCGGACGGTGGTCGCGAATGTGTCGCGTGGCGTGATCGCGGACGCGGCGGCGCGGTTTCCGGTGCATGTGATCGAAGTGACAGCGCCACCGGCCGTTCTCGCGGCCCGGCTGGCGGCCCGCGGGCGTGAGAGCGGTGCGGATGTCGCCGCGCGGCTGGCCCGAACGGTGCCTCTTCCCGATGGCGTGCGGGTCTCGCAGGTGGTGAACGACGGGACGATGGCGGAAGGCGTAGCGCGCTTTTTGGGGGCGCTCACCCAAGCAGCGGCACCCGCTCAGCGATCGTAAACGCCGCGCCGGGTTCGGCCTGCGTGAAAAGGCAGACATCCGTCACCCGCCGTGGCATCGCGACCGCGGCGGCGAAATGCGCTTCGGCGGCGGGGAAGTACACCGCTCGTTCCGCCGGTGTCAGCCGCCGGGTCAGCGTCATGTGGAAGAACCACGTCCCGAACACATAGGGATAGCCCCAGCGCACCAGCATCGCATCCTGCTCCGCCGTCAGCGCGGAACGCCGCCGCCGCGCCAGTTCGGCATCCGATGGCGGGGCACGGAACGCATCCAGCTCCGCCACACACGCATCGGCGAGTGACTGCAGCGCCGGGCAGGGCATCGTTTCGCGCAGCGCCAGGAAGCCGTGCAGGTCCCGCACCGCGAGCGGCGGCAGATCGAAGGGTTGCAGCCTTCGCGTGAGGCTTCTCACCGCCGTCAGGACTGCGTCCCACGGCCGATTGGCGGCCAGGCGCATGGGCGGCTTGAGCGTTGCGTGGAAGCCATAAAGGCGCGCGTCATCGGTGATCTCCGCGATGCCCGGTAAATCCGGTTGGGCCGCGGGCGCCTGGCTCCATGGATTGCGGCCGAGCCAGGTGGTGCTGGCCGCGAACAGCGGATCGTCGGCGGTGGGGCCGTAATAAACAGCAACGCGGGCAACGGCCATCGCTTAGATCACTCTGATCCCGCCGCACCAGACCTGTCGCACGACCGGCAGGGTGTCATGCATCCGCACCCGTGCCACATCCGCTCGGCACCACAGCGCCAGCCGACCGCGATCTTGCAAACCGCCCATGCGTGCGGGGACGTCAGTGACCATCCGTACCGCCGCGGGCAGGGACAGGCCCTTGGTCCGGGCGCAGAGGAACGCCGCCTCCACCAGGCTCGGCGGCACATAGTCGGAGGCGAAGGCATCCACCGCCCCCGCGTCGATCAGATCAGAAGCAGAAACATTGCCCGAATGCGAGCCGCCGCGCACGATATTCGGCGCCCCTGCGATCACCTGCATCCCCGCCGCCTTGGCCGCCTTGGCGGCGAGCAGGGTCACCGGGAACTCACTGATGGTGATGCCGTCAGCGATATTCTCCGCGATTTCGTCCTCGGTCCGGTCGTCGTGGCTGGCGATGGGCACATCCCGGGGCCGTGCCATGTCCAGTAGTGCCTTGCGGTTGGGTCCCCGCAGCAGCGCCCGCTGGTCTTGCAGTTCCTTGATCCGCCGTTCGATCGTTGCCGCATCGACGCCGCTGTCGCGGCGGATTTTGCGGTAATAATCCAGGTTGGCGTATTGCCCTACGCCTGGGCTGTGATCCATCAGGCTGATCATGCGCACCAGCCGGTGGCCCACCACCGGTTCGGTCAGTTCCAGCGTGTCAGCCGCCGGCACCTCACAACGCAGATGCAGATAATGTTCCACTTTCAGCACCCCCGCCGGGCCAAGGGAATCCAGATCGGCCACACCCTCCCGGAAAGTGCGGATCCGATCCTTTTCGAAACCCAGATCGCCCAGGCACAGCGCGTCGAAAATCGTTGTCACCCCGGCGGAGGCGCATTGCGCGTCATGCGCCACCATGGCCGACTTCGACGGCCAGCGTGATGTCGCGCGCGGCTGCACCTGACGTTCCAGGTTGTCGGTATGCACATCGACGATGCCAGGAATGAGGTAATCCCCTTGCATATCGATCGCGCCGGGCAACGACGAATTGCCCTTGTCCAGTCCGACGATGGTCGCCCCCTTGAAGGCGATGGTGCCGTGCACGGTCTCATCCGGTAGCACCAGCACGGCGTTGGTCAGAATGGTTTCGGGGTCCATGAACGCGGTCATGCGGCCTCTCGGATCGGGGTCAAAGGGAACAGGCGATCTGCGATGGCGTCGCGGACGGCGGCGTCATGGCAGATGGCGATGATGGCGGTGCCGCAGGCTTTGGCTTCGGCGATCATCGATACCACGACCGCGCTATTTTCCGCATCCAACGATGCCGTTGGTTCGTCAAGCAGCAGGATCGGGTGGGCGGCGATGAAGCCGCGCGCCAGGTTCACCCGCTGCTGCTCCCCGCCGGAGAACGTCGCCGGTGGAATGCCATGCAGCCGGCGGGGAATGTTCAGCCGCAGCAGCAAGGCCGCCGCCTGCGCCCGCGCCGCATCGACGGCGATGCCCCGGCTGGCCAGCGGTTCGGCCACGATATCCAGCGTGGACACACGCGGCACCACGCGCAAAAACTGGCTGACATAGCCCAGCGTGGCATGCCGTACCGCCAGCACGACGCGCGGTTCGGCGCGCGCGATATCGATCATCTCGTCGCCATGACGGACCAGGATCCGCCCCGCCTCGGCCCGATAATTGCCATAGAGGCTGCGCATCAGCGTCGACTTCCCCGCGCCGGAGGGGCCGGAAAGCACCACGCACTGCCCGGCCTGGACCTCCAGATCGATGCCGGCCAGCACGGCCAGCTGCATCCCGCCCCGCAGATGCAGGGTGAAGGTCTTTGCCAGCGATTCGGTGCGGAGCATGACGGTGGTGCTCATGCCTGCAACACCGAGCTGACCAGCAACTGCGTGTAGGCATGCTGGGGGTCATCCAGAACCTGATCGGTCAACCCTGTCTCCACGATCCGGCCGCGCTGCATCACCGCGATGCGGTGCGCCAGCAGCCGCGCCACCGCGATATCATGGGTCACCAGTACCGCCGCGATGCCGAGCCGGGCGACCAGGGTCCGGATCAGGTCCAGCAGCCGCGCCTGCACCGATACATCGAGGCCGCCCGTCGGCTCATCCATGAAGACCAGCCGGGGATGGGTCACCAGCGTGCGCGCGATCTGCAGCCGTTGCAGCATCCCGCCCGAGAATGTCCGGGGCAGGTCGTCCACCCGATCAGCGTCGATTTCCACCTGTTCCAGCCAGTCAATCGCCTGGGCGCGGATATGGTCATAGTGCCGCGCCCCGCGCGCCATCAGCCGCTCGCCGACATTGCCGCCGGCGCTGACATTCATCCGCAGGCTCTGACGTGGATCCTGATGCACGAAACCCCAGTCGGAGCGATGCAGCGTCCGCAACACCGGCGCTGGCATCGTATGCACGTCGTGCGGCTGCCCCTGCGGATCGGTGTAGACCACCGTGCCGGCATCCGGCGCCTGCCGGCCGGACAGCACATTCAGCAGGGTTGTCTTGCCGGAGCCGGATTCACCGACGATCGCCAGGACCTCCCCCGGCCAAAGATCGATATCGACATCCACCAGCGCCGGAATGCTGCCAAACCGCAGCCGCAGCCCCCGCCCGGAAATCAGGGTCATCACGCCACCCCTTCCGTGCCGACGTGCCCGCCATCCCGTCGTTCCGCGCAATGATCGGTGTCGGAGCAGACGAACAGCCGCCCGCCCTGATCATCGGTCACGACCTCGTCCAAAAACGAATCCGTCGCCCCGCACAGACCGCACGGATGCGGCGCATTGATCGCCCGGAATGGGTGGTCGTCGAAATCCAGCGACTGAACCGAGGTCCAGGGCGGCACGGCATAAATACGCTTCTCCCGCCCCGCCCCGAACAGTTGCAGCGCCGGCATGCGATCCAGCTTCGGATTGTCGAAAGCCGGGATCGGGCTGGGCGACATCAGGTAGCGCTGGTTCACCAGCACCGGATAGTCGTAAGCGATGGAGATCTGCCCAAATCGGGCGATGTCCTCGTATAGCTTCACATGCATCAGCCCGTAATCGGCCAGGCCGTGCATGCGCCGCGTTTCCACCCGGCTGGGCTCCAGACGGAACAAGGGCTCCGGCTGCGGCACCTGGTAGACGATGATCTGATCCTCCCGCAGCGCCTTCTCGGGGATGCGGTGGCGGGTCTGGATCACCGTCGCCTCGGCGGTCTTCGTCGTTGTCGCCACGCCAGCCGTCCGGGCGAAGAACCGGCGGATGGACACCGCATTGGTGGTGTCGTCGGCGCCCTGATCAATCACCTTCAACACGTCCTCCGCGCCCAGGATGGACGCCGTGACCTGAATCCCCCCGGTGCCCCAGCCATAAGGCAACGGCATCTCGCGGGAGCCGAACGGCACCTGATGCCCGGGGATCGCCACCGCCTTCAACAGGGCGCGGCGGATCATCCGTTTGGTCTGTTCGTCCAGATAGGCGAAATTATACCCTTCGGTCATTCCGCTGCCTCCGCCATTCGGGCGACCTCGTCGCGCAAGCGCCGCACGTTTTGCAGCTCGCTCTGGAAATCCACGTAATGCGGCAGTTTGAGGTGCTCGGTAAAACCCGTCGCCTCGATATTGTCGCAGTGCGACAGCACGAACTCGACGTCCTGGGCCGGCGCGGTCACGTCCTGGCCCAGCTCCGCGGTGCGCATCGCGCGATCGACCAGCGCCATCGCCATCGCGCGGCGCTCGCTGAAGCCGAACACCAGCCCATAACCGCGGGTGAATTGCGGCGCCACGGACTTGCTGCCTTTGAACTGGTTCACCATCTGGCATTCGGTCACGACAATATCGCCGATATCAATGGCGAAGCCGAGTTCCGCTGGTTCGATCGTCACCGCCACCGCCCCCATCCGGATCTCCCCGGCAAAGGGATGGGCGCCGCCATAGCCCCGCTGCGTCGAATAGCCGAGCGCGAGCAGGAACCCCTCATCCCCACGCGCCAGAGCCTGCAGCCGCACATCGCGGTCCGCCGGAAATGCCAGCGGTTCCCGCGTCAGATCGCCCGGAGGCTTGTCGCAGGCCACATCGGGCTCGATCAGCCCTTCCTGCCCCAGAATATCCAGCACCCGCGGCAACGCGGTCGTCTCGGGGGCCACCTTGGCTGCCGGCGGTGGCGAAACCGCGCCGGCGGCCAGGCTGAAATCCAACAAGCGGTGCGTGTAATCGTATGTCGGGCCCAGAATCTGGCCGCCCGGAACATCCTTGAAAATGGCGGAAATCCGACGTTGCGCCACCATCGTGTTGGTGTCCAGCGGTTGCGCATGGGCGAAGCGCGGCAGCGTGGTGCGATAAGCGCGCAACAGGAACGCCGCCTCGATCAAGTCACCTTGCGATTGCTTGATCGCGAGCGCCGCCAGGCCTGGGTCATACAGTGATCCCTCGCCCATCACCCGATCCACCGATCGGCCGAGTTGTTCGGCAATCTGCTCGACCCCGAGATCCGGCACCGCCGGGTCACCGCGGCGCTCTTCAGCCATCCAGGCATGCGCCGCGTCGATCGCCTGCTCGCCGCCTTTGACGGTGACATACATGGCTCAGATCTCCTCGATCAGGACGGTGCGCGGCAGAGCGGTCATCATGGCGTCCGCGCAGAGGATCAGATCGACCCCGCCCGGGAACAGCGCCCGGTTCCGCCGCCAGAGTGTCGCGAAATCCGCCGGTAGTCCCAAGGGCGCCAGACAGGCGCTGTCCCGCAGCCCCGGACCGCTCAAGCGCCAGGGCCGCCCGCCGGCCAATGCCGGAAGCTGCACGATCAGCGTCGCCGCGTTCTCCGGTGCCTCATGCGTGCCAGGCGAAAATCGCGTCAGATCAGGCAGGCCAAGGCTGAACGCGAAGGCCGCTGATGCTGTGTCCACCACGAACGGCGCGCCACAATGGAACGCGATCCAGTGCCGCGCGCTGGTGGCATCGGGATCGAGCCAAAAGGGGGTTTCCTGATCAACCAGGGTCAGTAACAGAGCCGCCGCCGCCGGACATAAAGGGGAGGGCGCTACCACGGGCCGGAGATGATGCAGGCTGCCAGGCCGTGCCAGCGCATCCAGCGCCGCGCGGAAGCAGGATTGCGCGTCCTGGACCGGTTTGGCGAACCCGGCGGTCAAAGGTGCGGTCATGAGCGAGTGGTCTGCATGGTGAAGAATCGCACTTTCGTGGCCTCGGCCTTCGCCGCGATGGACTCCCGGCGGAGCCGCTCGGCGGTTTCCAGGGGGGTGATGACCTGATGCTCCAGGGTCCGAGCGTCATCCGGGCGCTGCATGAGCGCATCGACCAGAGCGGCCAACTCAGCGTGACGGCCATCGCGGCCTTTGACATAGGCGTGGCCGATGGTGCCATCCGCAAGCTGGACCGTGCAGCGGGTGACCGTTGTCTCCCCGAGGTTGAACGGCGCCCCGCCGCCCCCGGCGCGGCCACGGACCATGACCAATCCCCCTTCCGGACCCCGCAGCCGCTCATAGTCCGGCATCGCGCCGCAGTCTCCAAGCCGATCGGCGATCGCCGCGGCACTGGCCCGGGCGAGAACGCCCATCCAGCGCTGGCGGGCCGCGTTCGTCGTCGGATGAGGGATGGTTTCCGGCATTGTGACCCGATATTCATCTAGACGTCTGGACAACTAACCGCGCTGCGGGTTACCGTCAATCACCAACTAGGCGCCCCCTCGAACCCATTGGATGAAACCTGCGTGAACGTCGAAAAACCCCTGGATGAACCCTCCGGTCATCCGGTTCTCCGTCAGGATGGGATCGCGCTTTGGCGGCAGATCGCGGCGTCCCTGCAACGTGACATCACCAGCGGCATCTATCCGCCCGGCGCGCGTCTGCCGACGGAGGCTGAATTGTCAGCCACTTTCGGGGTCAATCGGCACACGGTCCGCCGCGCGATCGAGGAGATGTCGCGCGATGGACTCGTGCAGGTCGAACAAGGGCGCGGCACATTCGTGACGGAGGACGTGCTCGATTACGCGGTCGAACCGCGGACCCGGTTTTCCGAATGGATCCGCCGCCACAACAAGGAACCATCGGGTCAGATCCTGCAACTCAAAGAGATGGGCGCCGAATCGCTGATCGCGGCGGCCCTTGGCATCCGATCCGGCGGGCGGGTGGTCATGGTGGAGCGATTGGGCCTGGCCGATGATCGGCCGGTCAGCCTGACCCGGCATTATTTCCCCGCGACCCGCTTGCGCGGCATGCTGGAGGCGTTGCGGGCCGAAGACAGCATCACCGCCGCGCTGCGGAGCGTGGGCGTGCCGGATTATCTGCGGCAAACCACGCGTGTCAGCGCGCGGCTGCCGACACCGACAGAAGCGGACTTGCTGCGGATGCCGCGCAACCGGCCGGTGCTTCTGGCGGAGAACCTGAATGTCGATAACGCGGGTACGGTGATCGAGTTCGCCGTTGGCCTCTATCCGACGCCGCGCGTACAAATGGTGTTCGAACCGTGAAAGTGTCATCCATGCGATCCCTGCGAATCACCGGCGGTCAGACTTTGCTGGCGGACGGGCTGGCCCCCGCGGGGGATGTGTTGCTGGCGGGCGGACGGATTGAATCCGTCGGGTCCGGGCGCCCGGGGGACCTCGCCCTCGATGCCACCGGCCTGCTGGTTTTGCCCGGTATCGTGGACATTCATGGCGATGCGTTTGAGCGTCAGATGCAGCCCCGCCCGGGAATCGATTTTCCGGCTGATCTCGCGTTACGCGACACCGAAGCCCAATTGCTGGCCAATGGCATCACCACCGCCTTTCACGGCGTGACCCTGTCATGGGAACCGGGTCTGCGCAGTCTGGAGGCCTGGCGCCGGCTGCTGGGCGCCCTGGAGGCCGGCCAGTGGACCTGCGACATGCGCGTGCACTTGCGGTGGGAGGCATTCAACCTCGACGCATTGGATGCGGCGGTCGCGGATATCGCCGCGGGGCGCGTGCACCTGCTGGCCTTCAACGACCACACCCCGGCGATTCTGCAAAAACTGAAAGACCCCGTCGCGGCCGCCAAATACAGCGATCGCGCCGGTATGAAGCTGGACGCCTTCCGGACACTCGCCGCTGAGATCGGCGCGCGGGCTGATTCGGTGTCCGCCGGGCTGGCGCGGCTTGGTGCCGCGGCCAGGGCCGCGAGACTGCCAATGGCGAGCCATGACGACGATTCGCTGGCCAGACGCACGATGTTTCGTGACCTCGGTGCACGGATTTGCGAGTTCCCCATCGCCGAGGACGTCGGTCAGGCAGCACGAGAGGCTGGCGATTTCGTCGTGATGGGCAGTCCGAATGTGGTGAGGGGCCGATCGCATCTTGGCTGGGCCTCGGCGGCGGTGCTGGCGGAGGCGGGGATCTGCAATGTCCTGTCGTCGGATTATTTCTACCCGGCGATGTCGCGGGCGGCACTGATCCTGGCAGGGCGGGGCGTGTTGGACCTGGCCCAGGCCTGGGCGCTGATCTCATCCAATCCGGCGGCTGCGACCGGGCTCGCGGATCGTGGCCGGATCGCCCCCGGCTGCCGCGCGGATATCGTGGTGATCGATCCCGGTACCGCCCGGGCGGTCGCGACCATTGCTGGCGGCCAGATCGCGCATGCGACTCAGGACGGCTGGTCCCGCTTGACGTTATGAAATCGCGTCATGGTCTGAGACAGAGACCAGTGCCATGGGGAGGCGACTGGCTCGGGCGGTAGGATTCGAACCTACGACCGATCGGTTAACAGCCGATTGCTCTACCGCTGAGCTACACCCGAACATGCTCGCGAGGCCGTCCGTTTAGAGGGGAGCGGCCGGGCGGTCAACAGGCAACCTGCATCTTCTCATCGCTTCCGGCATCTGCTATCGAGTGCGCCCTGCGTGGCCGTCTGGCGGAATGGTAGACGCAAGCGACTCAAAATCGCTCGCTCGAAAGGGCATCCCGGTTCGAGTCCGGGGATGGCCACCACGCAGGTTTCTGTCTTCATCCTGACTCTTGAACGGCCCGACTACTGAACCGCGGGGCAGCGGAATTCCGCGAGCAGCGTCGTCGTGAACGGATTGGGGTTCGCCCGCAGATCAAACCGCGCGGTGCGGCCATTCGCGCCGAATTGCAGCGACTGACGATCGCCCGTGCCGGTGATCCGCGCCCGTGCTGCGAGTCGGAACAGCGCCCAGGGGCCCGACTCCTCCACCTGGAACGGTGACCCGGCCGCACTGATCGTCAGACGCGCCATGACCGGCCCCGGCCATGACAAAGCGGCCGGCCGAACCGGCGAATCACGCCCGATCGCCACCCGCGTGCTGTCGAGTTCCAGCGCCGCGCTGTCAGTTGCCGGGTCGATCTCGCCCGGAACCAGGTCGAATCGGACCAGAGGCTTCGCACCGCCAGGGGGGAAGAACAGGTCCCGAATCGCCGCGGCCCGCTGAAACTGACTGAGCGCGGCCGCGGTCACGGGGGGATTAAACCCATCGATGACCTTGAATTTCCATGGCCGCGTCGTGGTGTCGACATAGGATTTCAGCTGGGTGTTGAAATAGGCGTCAATGCCCCCGCCCGGTCCGAACACCTGGCTGAAATCCGCGATGGGTGTGTCCGCCGAGGCCCCGGCCGCGAAGGGGTAGCGATTGGTGGTGGCGGTCAGGCATTGCGCCAGCGGACCGCCGCCCGCGTTCCAGGCGGCGATCAAGGCCCCGCGCGGGCCGCCATCGCGCAGTGCGGCGCCGCTGGTGGCCAGGCTCGCCAGCCAGCGCGCCAGAGGTTGCGGCTGGCGCGCGCTCTCGGTCCGCAACGCGGCGGCCGGGTCCTGGCCCACGTCCTGCACAGAGGGCCGTGTGGTGCTGGCGGCGAGTTTCGCCAACTGCTGTTGCAGATCGCCCAAAGGCCGCAGCACCTGATCGATCGGCGCCGCCCCACCAGAGCCGAACAGGCCACGCACCGGGCGGAAACGCTGATCCACCACACCGATGGCATCGGCCACCGGGCTCGGCTTCATGTCGCTGGCAGGGGCCAGTTCCTTGGCCGCCGAAGCCAGAACGGTGCGTATCGGTGAATAGGGGGAGGCAAGGATGAACAGATCCTGCGCCGCCTGCGTCAGGCTGCGGGGGGGCGACGGATTGATGTCGGCCAGCATCGCATCCCAGACCGCGATATATTCGGCGGCATAGAGCGCCACGACATCGGCATCCAGTGTCGCGCGGGCCGGGCTGTCGGCGGCAATCGTCTCCCCGATCACCCAGCCCTCGGCGGTCGTGTCTTTCACCGCCTTGGCCAAGGCCGGCAGCACCGTGTCCTGGAAGCCGGCGGCGGTGAACAGGCCGGAAATGCCTTCCTCCAGTCCACGCCCGGACAGGCGGCCGAACAGCTGAACACCAGCCGGTCCTAACGCCGTGCTGGGTTTCCAGGGCGGGGGGAGGTGACCCGCGATCGCGGGCTTCAGCCGGGACCAGGCGCGTTCCGCCAGCGGGACGCGGCCAATAACGGCGCGGGCTTGCGCCACGAGGGGCCCGTCCAGCCCGATTCGGGGCAGGGGTTCGCGCAGCAGCGCGGCCAGATGGGCTTGCAATGCGGCACGAAGGGCCGCGTTCTCCTCGCCGGCATAGATGGCCGCCCAGTCATTGGTGAACCAGTCCTGGACCAACAGGCTATCCATCGGGCCCGCACCGCCCAGCATCAGGTAAAGCCGCGTCGCGTCATAAAGCGCGTCGGGATCGTTCAGAGCGCCGCGCATGCGGGTCTCGACCCGCCAGAGCAACCGGGGATACAGCACGAATTCCAGCGCATGCCGATATTGCGCCGCCCGCGCCGCCTGCAGCTTGCCATTTTGCGCGAAGCCGATTCGGTCGGTGGTCTCACTCTGCGAATCCTGGGCAGCCGAGTCGAGGAACGGGCGCACGCGTGGAAAATCTGATTCAGCGACGGCGTCGGTGGGCACATCCGCGGCCAGCGGCAACACCGCGCTCAGGGCTTTCGCCTCTTGGTCGATGGCTGCCTGGGCGGTGGCATGGGCATGCCATAGCAGCCCGACCCCCGCCAACGCGGCCAGGCCGCACAGCGTGAAACCGGCAAGGCGCAGCCGCTTGCGCAGCCGATCGGCGCCCGGCCGATGGACCATCAGCATGGCCTCGCGGAATACGACATCGCGCAGCAGGCCGCCCAGGAAGTAGGAACGGCCCACTTCCGGCCGCAAGCGGGCCGCACGTTGTTGATCCAGGCCAAAGGTCCGCGCCATCGTGCCGATCAGGCGGTCGATCGGCGTGCCTTCCTGGGTGCCGGAGGTCAGGTAGGCACCGCGCAGGAACGGGCTTTTGCCCGCGGTATTGGGACCGAACGCACGGGTGATGAACGCCTCCAGCCGAGGCAGAACGCTGGCCAATTGGGCCGGGAAACCGGCGATCAGCGTGCGGCGTTCGGGGTCGGATTCCGCATCCAAACGCACGTACATCCGTTGATTCAGACGTTCGAGCAGGGGGCGCAGCGCGGTGGTCAGATCCGTCGTCACGTCCAGGGGTAACGTCGTGCCCCAGATCTGATCCCGTCCGGCGCGGTCCAGATCGGCGAAGAACTCGGTAAAGCCGGCCAGCAGGTCCGTCTTCGTGAAGACGGCGTAGATGGGCATCCGCACCCCCAGGCGAGTCTCCAGTTCATCGATGCGCGCGCGGATGGCGCGGGCGTGGGTTTCCAGGACGGCGGGTTGATCGCTCGCGATGTCACTGAGAGCGATGGCGACGATCACGCCGTTCAGGGGCTGGCGCGGGCGGGTCCGGCGCAGCAGCGTCAGAAAGGCGTCCCATCCCGCCCGATCGACATCCTTGTCACTGTCCTGGGTAGTGTAACGGCCGGCGGTATCGATCAGCACGGCGTCGTCGGTAAACCACCAGTCGCACAGGCGGGTGCCGCCGACGCCGGCGACCGCGCCCGGGCCCAGTTCGTTCGATAAGGGGAAATTCAGCCCCGCATTCAACAATGCGGTGGTCTTGCCGGCGCCGGGGGGGCCGATGATCGCGTACCAGGGTTGTTCATACAGAAAGCCCCGCCGACCATTGGCCTGCTTCAAATGGGCGATTGCGGTGGCGAGCCGGGCGCCGATGGCGGCGGCTTCTTCATCGGCACCGCTGGCGATGCCGTTGGCCAGGGCGGCTTCACGGTTCGAACGCCGCCAGTCCAGCGCCAGATTGGCGATGGCCCAGACGATCAACGCCGCCGCGACCAAGCAGATGCGCGGCGTGAGCGGTTCCAGAACCGAAAGCAGCGGGCCCAGAATCCATACGACGGCGCACAGTAGCTGGACGCCTAGAAGTGTAATGAGCCAGCGGAGCGGCGACACCTTAAGCTTCATGAATCGACCGCCAACTGGATTTCAATACGCCGGTTGCGCTCACGGCCTTCCGCGGTTGTGTTCGGCGCCAGCGGGTCCGCATCGGCCCGGCCTTCCGACACAATCCGCTCCGGCGCCGGGAGGACGCGGGCCAGGGCCGAACGGATGGCCTTGGCTCTGGCGGTGGACAAAGCGAAATTGGATGGAAACGCGACCGACCGTTCCGCCTGAGAGTCTGTATAGGCCAGCACGCGGATCGGCCCGCTTTCGGCCTTGAGCGCCTGAATCAGGCGTTCGGACAGCGGACCGGCGCTGAGGGTTGCGTTCGGCTGCGTGAACAGCAGGCGCGCGGGAATGCGCAGGGTGACCGACGCGCCGCCGTTCACGATTTCGATCCCATCGATATCAGCCAAGGCCGCGCGGAGGCGAACATCCGGCCCCGGAACCTCCGGCGGCGGGGGCGGCGGGGGTGGCGGCGTGGCAGGTGGGCGGGCCAGAACCGGCATCGTTGTCGGCGGGGCGGCCAGCGCGGTGCGATAGACCTCATCGGAGGCCGCGTTCAACCCGGTCAGCCAGAAGGCATACAGCCCCGCCACCAGTGCGAAGGCGGCGCTCGCGGCCAACCATATCGGCATCCCGCCGCGGGCCGGCGCGAAGCGGGCGTCGATGCCCATGGCGTCGGGCGCCAATGCGGCGGAAGGCGCGGGTGCCCCGGACGTGATCAACTCGTAGGCGTGATGGCGCACCCGTTCCAACTGCGCGCGGCCGTCCGGCAGGTTGCGATAGGGGCCCATCATGCCCAGGGACAGGCAGACGAACATCAGCTCGATCACCGGGCGGGAGTCGGGCAACGAGTCCCGCAGGACCCGCAACTGCTCGAAGAAGCCGCCGCCCGCGCTGTCGTCCTGATGGAGCGATTTGGCCAGCGGTTCGTCATGCCAGCGGCCATGGCTGCCCCACGGCGTATTCAGCACGACGTCATCCAAAGCCGCGCACAGGGCATAATGGGCGTAGCGGAACTGCACCTGAGGGATGCCCAGCGTGCGGGCGCGGCTCTCAAAGGCCCGCAGTTCCCGCCATGTTCGTTCGCGGATGTCGCCGGGGTTGGGGGCGCTGGCGGTGTTGCGGATATGGGCCAGCAGTTGTACCAACGGGGCTGCCGCGATGGCCAAAGGATCGCTGCTGGCGGAAACGATTTCGACGGCTGGCGCCGCATCCGCCTCCCGGTCCCGCGCGGGCGTGGGCTGGGTGGACACCGGTTGCGGTGGACCAGATGGCGCAGGGGTAGGTGCAGCGGCAACCGGCCGCGCCAGCCCGCGCGCGCCGCCGGGCCGGGGCCGGATGACGGTCCGGTCGTGGTCACCCTGGTCGTCGAATGGGTTCTCGGTCATGCGGGGCTCCCCCGCCTACAGAGCTAGCATTCCATTGGGGCCCGTTCAATCGCAAGGCGGCCTCGGCGGATTTCAATGACGGAGAAGCGACATGCCTTTGGTGCCTTCCCAGACCGTCCTCAGCCTCGATGAAATGGGGCGCATCGCACCCCCGATCGTGGCGAGTGTAGGGCGTGGGGCAGATAACCGGCCTGGCGATGTGTTCGTCATCCAGTCGCTGCTGAACGACCGGTTGCCGCGACCGCATTCGGATGTGCCGGTGACCGGCCAGGCCGATTTTGGCACCGTGCTGGCGATCGAGGCCTATCAGGCGGTCGTGCTGCACATGTTCCCGCCGACGGGGCGGGTCGATCCCGGCAGCCCAACCTACTACGCCCTGGCGGCGCGCCCGATGGTCGATGAAACCAAGCTGAGCGGCGGCGGGCATTTCGGGGTGGTGCCGCCCGAAGTCGTTGATGCCGCGGTCGCCTCCAAGGTCAAATGGAGCGTGCCGGCCTCCATCACCATCGCCCAATGGGCGGTTGAAAGCGCCTGGGGGGCCGCGATGCCACCGGGCAGCAACAACCCGTTCGGGATCAAGGCCACCGGCGACGACCCCGCCGTCGAGGCCGACACGCGGGAGGTCATGGCCGGTCAGAGCATCATGATCTCCGCCAAATTCCGGAAATTCATGTCATTGACCGAGGCGTTCGATCTGCACGGCAAACTGCTCGCCACCGCCCCGGTCTATGCGCCCGCGATGCAGAAAAAAGATGACCCGGAAGCCTTCGCTGACGCGCTGACGGGCGTCTACGCAACCGATCCGCTGTACGGCAGCACGCTGAAATACGTGATCAAGACCTATAATTTCACCATGCACGACAAATAGTCGGTGCGGGTCAGGCCAGCACGGGTCATGACAGACCTGACGCCATGCCTTCCAGCGCCACCGGCGCGCGGATGGTGATCTCCGACGCCGAGGGTATGTCGATAAACCCCTCCGCGCGGAGCTTGGTGAAGGTTCGGCTCACGGTTTCAATGGTCAGCCCAAGGTAATCGGCGATATCGCCCCGCGACATCGGCAGCGGAAACCGGGTCCGTGACGTCTGGCACATGACGCCCTGGCGGGCCTGCATCATCAGGAACGACGCCAGCCGTTCCCGGGCGGTTTTGCGGCCGAGCAGCAGCATCTGATCCTGGGCCGCGACGAGCTCGGTCGAGGCGACTTCCAGCAGCCGCTTTTCCATCTTCGGGTAGTCATCCAACAAAGTGCGCACCCGGGCGCGGGAGAAGCGGCAAAAGCGCACGGTGTCGATCGCTTCGGCGCTGAAGGCATAGGTCTCGGATACCGCAAGGCCAAGGAAATGCCCCACGCCGGCAAAGCCGGTGATCTGCCGCCGCCCGTCCGGCAGCAGCTTGTACATGCGAACGGTTCCAGACGAGATATTGAAGAAATGCGTCGCCGGATCGCCTTCCTGGATAAAGGTCGTGCCGGGCTGGGCGTGGGTCACTGTCGCGATCGCGGTCAGGCGGGCGAGGTCGGAGTCGGGAATGGCGTTGCAAACACTGTGTGGACGAGCATCGCAACTGGCGCAGGCATTGACCGTCGCATGTGGATCTAACACCACCGGCCGGGTCGAAAGCGCGAGCATGGGGTAACCCCTTTCGTCTGAGACTCCTCCAGCGTTTAAGGTTCGCGCTTGTTTGATTACGCGTTCGCTGGCTGTCATTCACTCTCGACCCCCAGGTCCCGGCGGGCATTGATCTGGATCAACGCCATCCGGCGGAAACCGGTGCAGCATGTGCATAGTAGCCGGGCTTGAGCCGCATGTCGAACGTCACAACTGAAATACTCTCCGCGGAGCACGCACGCTCTGCCTATCCTTTGATACGGGAGGCGCTGCCAGGCCTCGATCTGCAAACCTGGCTGCGGTTCGCCCGTCAGACCGCGGCAGCGCGCAAGGCCGGCAAGGCCGGGATCATCGCCGCCCGGCGCTCCGGTCGCGCGCATCCCTGCGGTCTGTTCTGCTATCGGGTGGATCACGACCTTGAGCGGGGCCGGGTGCTGATCGCGGAGCATTTCGTCGCCGTGGATCTGCTGGAACCGGAGGTGGTGCTGGCCGCGCTCGTGGCCGAACTCGACGCGCTCGGCCGCCGGCTTGGATGCAACGCGGTCCGCAGCCTCGTGCATGGCACCGCCGCCGAGGTGTCCGGCGGGTTAACCGATGCCGGCCATATCCAGGCCGGCACGCTGTTGTTCAAATCCCTGCCCGCGGTGCTGCCGCCTTGACCGCGACAGCCTGAAGCGTCCACATCCCCCTCGGCGTTATTCAGGCACACTCCATGGCTCGAACCCACGGGCGGCATCGGCGGCACCCAATTCTGGCGGGGCGGATCGCGCGGGTTCGCGCTCCGCTCGCACCACCCCGCAAGGGATGGTTCGCGGCGCTGGGGCCAGGCCTGATCACCGGTGCGTCCGATGATGACCCAAGCGGCATCGCCACCTATTCCCAGGCTGGCGCCCAGTTCGGCTTCAGCATGTGCTGGGTGATGCTGTTCGCGTTCCCCCTGATGGCCGCCATTCAGGAAATCAGCGCCCGAATCGGCCGCGTGACCGGGCATGGCATCGCCGGCAATATCCGCGCCCATTATCCGGCCTGGCTGCTGCGGATCATCGTCGCCCTCCTGCTGATTGCGAATATCATCAATCTGGGCGCCGATCTGGGGGCGATGGCGGAGGCACTGGCGCTGCTGATCCATGGGCCGGTGCATCTTTATGTTGTTGGCTTCGCGGTCGGCTGCGTGCTCCTGGAGGTTTTTTCCCGCTATGAGCGATATGTCTCCATCCTGAAATGGTCCGCGCTTTTCCTGCTGGCCTATGTCGCCACGACGCTGGCTGTCGATGTGCCCTGGGCCACCGTGGCGCGGAGCACCTTCATCCCGAATTTCTCCTTCAAGACCGATTACGTGATCGCGATCGTCGCGGTCCTGGGAACAACGATCACCCCCTACTGCTTCTTCTGGCAGTCGTCGCAGGAAGCAGAGGATGAGCGGATCGATCCCCATGCCCAACCGCTTCTGGAGGCCCCCGAACAGGCGAAGGCGCAGATCGGCCGCATGCGGATCGATACCTATGTCGGGATGGGCTATTCCAACATCATCAGCCTGTTTATTATCGTTACGACAGCCGCGACGCTGAACGCGCATGGCATCACCGACATTCAGACCTCCGCCCAGGCGGCGGAAGCGCTGCGGCCCATCGCCGGAGACTTTACCTTCTTTCTCTTTGCCGCTGGCATCATCGGCATTGGCCTTCTCGCGGTGCCGGTTCTGGCCGGATCGTGCGCCTATGCCCTTGGCGAAGCGCTCGGCTGGACCACCGGTCTCGATCGGCTGCCATTGGATGCGAAAGCGTTCTATGGGACCATCGCGGTTTCGACATTGATTGGAATCATTGTCAATTTCATTGGGATCGATCCGATCAAAGCGCTGTTCTGGGCGGCGGTATTGAACGGGGTCGTGGCCGTACCGCTGATGGTTGTCATGATGATCATGGCTATGGCGCCCAAGGTCATGGGGCGCTTCATCCTGCCCTGGCCGCTGTGGGTGATGGGTTGGCTCTGCACGCTCACCATGACCGCGGCCGTGGGGATCATGGTCTGGACATGGTGATGCGGGCCTTCCCTCGGGCCCTTATCGGGGCGCTGGGGCTGGGTTTGATGATGACCGTCGTGATGCCGGCCGCCGCGGCTGACCGGTTGGCGGAGGCGGACCGTCTGATCCGCGACGCGGATGCGATCTGGGGCCAGGATATGGTCCGGATCGATACACTCCTACGCCATGCCCTGACCCTGCGGGAGCAAGCCCTGCCACCAGGCGATACCAACATCGCCGACACGCTGGGCATGCTCGGGCGCAACGCCTTCAACCAGGGCCAAATGCCGGACGCGGACCGCTGGTTCCGCCGCCAACTGGCGTTGGAGGAACAGGCAAGGCCCTTCAGTCTGGAGACCGCGCGCGCCCTCGGTGATCTCGGGGCCACGATGCGGGAGGAATGCCAACTGCCGCAAGCCGAGCAACTGGTCCGGCGGTCACTGGCGTTGCGGCAGGCTTTGTCGGCAGACGGCATCGTCTGGTGGCGGGCGGGGAGCCACGACAACCTGTCGAAAATCCACGAACTGATGGGGCGTCTGGACGACGCGATCGCTGACACGATCAATGCCGCTGACGTCATGCGCGACACAGGAACGGCGGGGGATATGCGGCGGCGCCAGTATACCGAACGCTTGATCTGCCTGCGACACAGGCTGGAGTCTGGCGCGCCGCCCTGCTGGCCAACGCCATGCCCGGTTCCGATCTCGTAACCCGCCTACCGGTCAGCTCTGAGCGGCGGGCTACGCTGGCCGCAAGTTCCACGGATAGGGGCACGGCCCCTGCAGCATCCCGGTCAACCGTTTGTTGAACACGGTGCGGATATAATATTGGCCGAGCGGGATGGATGGCGCCTCCTCCAGCGCCAGGACGCCGATGGCCTTCGCCACAGTGGTCTGGGCGGCCTCATCCGGGGCGGCGAGCCAGTCGTTCACCATCGCTTCCAGCCTGGGGTTGTCCCACCAGCCGAACCAACCCTGCTTGCCCTGACCGCGCCAAGGGGAGGCAACCGCCGGATTGATCCAGTTCGACGACGATCCGGTGGTATGGAAGATGTTCCAGCCCCCTTTGTCCGGGGGCTCCCTCGACGCACGCCGTTGCACCACGGTGCCCCAGTCGGATTCCTGCAGATCGACCGTCATCCCCATCGTGCGCAGCAAATCCGCGGTGACCTGACCCAGGGGGCCGATCAGGGGGAAGTCGGTGGGGTTGATGATGACGACCTTCTGGCCGGCATAGCCGGATGCCGCCAGCAGGCGTTTCGCCTGGGCCATGTCCCCTGGCATCAGCCGATCGCCGGCCTCTTCGGTGGCATAGGGGGTGCCGCAGGGGAAGGCGGTCCGGCAGGCACGCCATAACGCGGTGTCATCGCCGACCGCGGTGCGCATGTAATCGTCCTGTTTGACCGCCGTCATCACCGCGCGCCGCACGCGCACATCGTTAAACGGCGGATACAGGCTGTTGAACCGCAAAATGCTGTTCCGCCCCGTGGGGTCGGCGATGATGCTGGTCAGGCTCGGTTCCTTCAACAGCATCGGCAGCAGGTCGTTGAAGGGCCGTTCCCACCAATCAGCCTCCCCACGCTGCATCGCCGCGGCCGCGGTGGCGGCATCGGGGATCACATTCCATTCCACACGCGGGAAATGCGCGATTTTCCCACCCGTCGCCCATTCCGGCTTTTCCTGGCGCGGCACGTAGCCATCGAACCGTGCATAGGCGACGCGCGCACCGGACACATAGTCATCCGCCAGGAAACGGTAGGGACCGGAGCCCACAACGTCCGTGATGGCCTTCATGGCGTCGGTCCGGGCAAAACGCTCCGGCATGATGAACGGGACCGAGGCATCCGGCTTCGCCAGGGCGTCGAGCAACAATGGAAACGGGCGGGTCAACCGGATTTCCATGGTCCGGTCATCAGGGGCGCTCCATGCCTCGACGATCGCCTCCAGGATCTGGCCCAGTGGATCGCGTTTGCACCAGCGTTGGATGGACGCAACGCAGTCGGCACCACGCACCGGTGTCCCGTCGTGGAAGATCAGGCCTTCGCGGAGCCGGATGCGCCAAACGCGCGCGTCGGCGGAAACCGTGTGCCCTTCCGCCATCTGCGGCCTGGGGCGCATATCCGGCCCGGCGGAATAGAGCGTGTCATAGACATAGTAGCCATGATTGTTGGTGACCGTCGCCGTGGTCCAAATCGGATCAAGGGACGTCAAATTTGATTGCGGAATGAACCGCAAGGTCGCGGCCTTCGCCGGCTGCGCGACGGCGGGGGCGGCGAGGGTCGAGGCGGCAGCAACCAGAAAATCACGGCGACGCATGGCGGTTGATCCCTTCGCGGTGTCACGCATAGAGCAATACCGGTTTAGGTTGAATCGCGCAGCGATCAACAAACCGGTGAAATTGCTCGATCAAACATAGCAGGAGCCTGTCCGTCTTTAGCCGGACAGACTCTAGCGCGAATCAGCCGATGAGGCCGCGCGCGATCTCAATGATCCGATGAGCCTCGGTCCAAAGATTATACGGTGCCAGGTCGTCCATCGAAACCCATGCGACTTCGGATACATCCGATCCGGCGACCGCGATGCCGCCTTGGTAGCGAGCCGCGAAGTCCAGGATCGTATAATGAAAGCGCACCCGGCCGGCGCTATCGTGCCGGATGGTATCGACATAGGCGCAAAAATGCAGATCGCCGACGGTTAGCCCGGTTTCCTCGTGCAATTCCCGCCGCGCCGCGTCCTGGCAGGTTTCGCCAACATCCTGGGCGCCGCCAGGGAGGGTCCAACTGCCGACATTCGGCGGTTTGCCGCGCCGGCATAGCAGTACCTCGTTGTCCCGAATGACCACGATGCCAATCCCGACGATGGGCCGGGGCGGGTATTCCCGATCGGTCATGGTTTGGCCGGCGCTTCCGCGGGTTTCTCCGTCGCCTTGAGATCGTCCATCGCCGGGATAAGGGTCTTGCCCTTCCACGCACCAATTTCGAACAGCCAGGGTGATAGCCGGGCATGCAGCGTCTTGGCTTCGTCGGCGGCTTTGCCGGTGCCGGTGATCGTGAAGTTCACCCAAAGGTCCTTGTCAGCCCGGTAGAACACGCCCGTGATCTCCAGCCCATCCGTGGTCGTGAAGACCGAGGAGCCGACGGTCTGACCGACGGGATCGCTGACGGCGCGAACATCCTGCAAGGTGAATGATTCATAGCCCCGGGCGATGTCCTCCAGCTTGTAGTCTTCCAGCTTCGGATGCTCCGCCGGAGTGGTGAGTTCGAGCTTCGCATCCTTGCGGGTGAAGGTCAGGCCAGGGGCGTCGCTGCGTTTGACGACGACCGACTGAATGCGGTCATGCTTGATGTCAAGGATATCCCGCGGCAACCACATGCCCGGATCGTGGTCCGCCTCCAGCCCGCCATTGGCCAGCCAGGCCTGATTTTCCGCCGGACGGCGGACATAGACCTGGTCTTCCACCTTGCCCTGACTGCGGATGCGGCGATGGCCCACGATCACGTCCACGATCGCGGTGCCCTTCGCATCGAGGATACGCAGATGGTTGGCGTTGGAGTCCGCCTTCGTCGCGTCATCAACCCCCAGGCGGCCGAACTGTGCCGGGTCGGCGGTGCGCGGCTCCGCGAGGCGCAATTCCGTCAGAACCGTCAGCATGCTGTGCAATTTGGACTCGATCACGGGATAGCCCGCCCGGTCCACGATCCCCCACCGGCCGTCCTTCAGGGCGATGGTCGTGGTCTTTCCCTGGAACGTGATCTCGATCCGCGCGGCCTGCTTCAGCGTCGCCGCGAGCCCGGGGAACATCGTTTGACCCACCGCGATCGCGGTCTGCTGGGGTGGTTTGGAGGCGGTCCCGAAATACCAGCCAGCCCCAAGCGTGGCCGTGCCAAGGCCGACAAGGATCAGAAGCGTGCGTTGGTTCATGCCCGGGCCCTCGCGCGGCGGGCGCGTTGCACCAGCCCCATGCTGATCGCCAGAAGCGTCAGCAGCGCCGGCACGACGACGATGTTGAACAGCCGAAGCTCGGTTTCAAGGCGGGAAATGCCGCGGTTCAGCTCCAGTTGTACCGCCCGCAGCTTCTGCCGGGTCTCGACGATATCCTTTCGGGCGGCGTCGATGGCGGCCCGTTGCTCTTCGGTGACCATGGCTTCTTGTTTGGCTTTGTCGCCATCGCCGCTCGTACCCGAACGGAGCGCGCGCATCTGCTTCTCCACCTCTTCGAGATGCTTTTGCAACGCCTGTTCGGTCTGGCGATACGATGCTTCAGCGTCGCTCTGCATCTGGGCGACCAGGGTGAAGGGATGGTTGGTATCGCCCCGGGCGCGCAGGCCGATGAGCATATCGCCGCCCGTGAGGGTGCCAATGAGGTTGGCGACGAAAGGCCCGTTATCCGCGAAGGGCGTTGCCGTCGGCTGCCCGAAGAAGTCGGCGATGCGGACCCAGAACCGGTCAGCCAGGATGTCGGTGTCGGCCACGACCACCAGGTTGGCCGGCGCATCCGTGGCGGCCTTATGGGCCGGGAATGACTCGGCGCGCTTCTCATCCTTGCCCAGCGGCGGTGGCCCGTCGAAGGCGGATTTCAGGACGCCACGCACGCGCGCCGCGATGACCCGCTGTTTGCCGTCGGGCCGGAAATCGGCCAGCAGTTTCGCCGGCTCTGGTGTGGCCAGTTTGCCAAGCGGCACCGGGCCGGAGCGGTCGCTGGTCGTGAGCAGTGGTGTGAAGGTGATCGACGCGCCCTCTTTCTTGCTCAGCGCCCCCGGTGAAGCCACCGTGACCTGCTGCAACGTGGCGGTTGCGGGGTCGTCGGTGTTCAGACCTTCCCGGATGTTGAACCAGGGGACGTAGTTGACGGCCTGCACCCGCTCGTCGCGGCCCGCCCGGACGCGCCAGGCCCCGGTCAGATCGCCATAGACCTGGGTCGGATCAAACACGATGCCCCAGGCGTCGAACAACTTCTTCAGATCGGAATGGGTGTCGGTCGTTGGCATCCCGTTCGGGCCGGGCATCTGGGCGGTGGCCTCGCTCCAAGGGTCCACCATCGCCATCAGGCGGCCACCCCGCATGACGAACTGGTCGATGGCATACAGCGTGTCGTCGGACAGATCCCGCGCCTGTGCGACCAGCAGCACCTGGATGTCGGGGTCGATCACCTTGGCGTCGGTCGGGACCGTGCGCAGCGTATTGGTCTGGCGCAACAGGAAGGCGGAGGCATAAGGCTGCCCATCCTGCCCCTGTCCACGCGCCATCATCATCGCCTGCCGATCGCCATCCAGTGGCAGGGACGACATGACACCAACGAGGGGGCGCTTGGGATTGGACAGCTCGTAGATCAGTTTGGTCAGGTCGTATTCCAGAAAGCGCTCGCGCTCCGCCTGGAAGAAGGGAATGGTGCGTTCGTCGTCTTCGAGATTGGAGCCGACAAGGCCGAACCACACTTGCACCCCGCCGGTATCGACCGGCACACCCTGCAGGCCGAAGGCCATCGCGCGATCTTCGACATCGCTGTAGGGCTCGGGATCGAAGAATTCGAGCTTCACCTTCCCGCCGGAGATCGAGGCATAGTTCTGCAGCATCTCCTGCACATGGTCCGCGAAGGTGCCGTACGCGGGCACGGTGGCGCCCAGTTTGCGGGAATAGAACAGCCGCAGCGTTATGGGCTCTTTCAGGGCCGCGAGCACATTTTTGGTGCCCTCCGACAGCGTGTAGATGTGCGACGCGGTCAGATCGATCCGCGTGCTGCTGAGACGGGCATCGGCCAGCATATTCAGGCCGATGGCGATACCGGCGGCCGCGATGACCCCGATAATGGAAAACCACAGACGGCGCATCGGATCAGTCCGCCTTCCGTTGTTCGACAAGCACCGTGTTCACGAACAGCCAGAACCCGATGAAAGTCGCGAAATAGACAATATCGCGGGCCGCAATGACGCCGCGGGCGAAAGCCTGGAACCGGTCGATCACCGCCAGGCGGCGCGCGATCTCGGCCAGTACGGGGGTATTTTTCGACAGGAAGTCCGTCACCAGCGGATACGAGGCGACGGTGAACAGGAAGCACACCGCCACGGCCAGCACGAAGGCGATGACCTGGTTGCGCGTGACCGCCGACATCGCCGAACCCACCGACAGGAAAGCGCCGGCCACCAGGAAGGAGCCGAGATAGCCGCAGGCGATGACCCCGTTATCCGGTTGGCCCAGCACGTTGACCGTGATGACGAAGGGGAAGGTCAGCCCCAGTGCGATACCGCAGAACAACCAGGCGGCCACAAACTTACCAAGCACCGCCTCCCCCTGCGTGATCGGCAGCGTCAGCAGCAGCTCGATCGTGCCAAGCCGCCGCTCCTCGGCCCAAAGGCGCATGGTGATCGCGGGGATCAGCAGCAGGAACACCCAGGGGATGAAGGTGAAGAACGGGTTCAGGTCGGCTTGCCCGCGCTCGAAGAAATTGCCGAGGTTGAAGGTCAACGTGCCCTGCATCACGAGGAATATGACGATGAATACGGTGGCGACGGGGGTGGCGAAATAGGCCGCCAGCTCCCTGTCGGCGATGGCCAGAATGTTGCGCATGGTCAGGCGGCGTCCTTATTCGCAACCGTGAGGAGGCGGAACACGTCGTCCAGCTTGCCCGACGGATGCCGCTTTTCGAGCTCCGCCGGTGTGGCATCGGCCACGATCCGGCCGCGCGCGATCACGATGGCGCGGGTGCAAACGGCATCAACCTCTTCCAGAATATGGGTGGAGATCACGATCGCCTTCTCCGGCGCCATCTTCTGGATCAGAGCGCGGACCTCGTGCTTCTGATTGGGGTCGAGCCCGTCGGTCGGCTCGTCCAGCACCAGAACCGGCGGATTGTGCAGCAACGCCTGCGCCAGCCCGACGCGGCGTTTGAAACCCTTGGACAGCGTTTCCACCGGCTGCAGCCGCACGCCTTGCAGGCCGGTCAAGTCCAGCGCATGCGACACCCGATCGCCAAGCTCGCTGCCTGAGTATCCCCGGATTTTGGCGCAAAACCGTAGAAATCCGGTCACTGACATTTCCGGATATGTCGGCGCGCCCTCCGGCAGGAAGCCCAACGCGCGCCGGGCGGCCACCGAAGCCGTCTGCACGTCATGGCCACAAATTCGGGCGGTGCCGGCGGTGGGCGTCATGAATCCCGCGAGCATGCGCATGGTCGTGGACTTGCCGGCGCCGTTGGGGCCCAGGAAGCCCAGAACCTCCCCCTTCGCGACGGTGAAAGACACGGTGTCGACGGCGGTAAAGGCGCCGAAGCGCTTCGTCAGCCCGGCGATTTCTATCAGGGCCGGCGGGTTGGGTGCCGGCGGGTTCAGTGTTGGTCGCTGTTCGGCAGTCACGCTGCGCTCCCCACTGGTGATCGGTCGGGCTGCGGGCATAGCGGATATGTGTGGTAATGCAAGCCTCTAAGGATCAGGGCTGACCAAGGTTTAATCTCGCTGAAAGGATTCCGGTCAGGGCCGCGTCGGGCGGCACGCGCGCGAGGAAATACCGGCCCGCGCGCCTCTTCGCTTGCGCCCCTCGCCGCCCGGCGCTACTCCGCCCCACCCGCCGATGCTCCACCTGATGGAAGGCCCCGCCATGAGCGTTAAGGATGTGAAGAAAGTCGTGCTCGCCTATTCCGGCGGGTTGGACACCAGCGTGATCCTCCGTTGGCTGCAAACGACCTATAAGTGTGAGGTTGTGACCTTCACGGCCGATTTGGGCCAGGGCGAGGAACTCGGGCCGGCCCGGCAGAAGGCCGAGATGGCGGGCGTGAAGGAGATCTTCATCGACGACCTGCGGGAAACCTTCGTCAAAGATTTCGTTTTCCCGATGTTCCGCGCCAACACGCTCTACGAAGGTCAGTATCTGCTGGGCACCTCGATCGCCCGTCCGCTGATCGCCCAGCGCCAGATCGAAATCGCCGAACTCGTCGGCGCCGACGCGGTCGCGCATGGCGCCACCGGCAAGGGCAACGACCAGGTGCGGTTTGAGATCGCCTATTACGCGCTGAAGCCCGACATCAAGATCATCGCGCCCTGGCGCGAATGGGAGCTGACCAGCCGCACCCGCCTGCTGGAATTCGCCGAGGCACATCAGATCCCTATCGCCAAGGACAAGCGGGGCGAAGCCCCGTTCAGCGTCGACGCCAATATGTTGCATTCGTCGTCGGAGGGTAAAATCCTCGAAGACCCGGCGCAGGAAGCGGATGAAATCGTCTACCAGCGCACCATCCGCCCGGAAGACGCGCCGGATCAGGCGACCGTCATCAGCGTGGATTTTGAACACGGCGACCCCGTGGCGATCGACGGCATCCGCCTGTCCCCGGCCGCCCTGCTGACGCGCCTGAACGAACTCGGCAAGGCCAACGGTATCGGCCGCCTGGACCTCGTGGAAAACCGCTTCGTCGGCATGAAGTCGCGCGGCGTTTATGAGACCCCCGGCGGCACCATTCTGCTGCTGGCGCATCGCTCGATGGAGAGCATCACGCTGGATCGTGAAGCCGGGCACCTCAAGGACAGCCTGATGCCGCGCTATGCCGAACTGATCTACAACGGCTTCTGGTTCAGCCCGGAGCGGCGGATGCTGCAGGCGCTGATCGACACCAGCCAGAAGTCGGTGTCCGGCCGGGTGCGGCTGAAGCTCTACAAGGGCAACGTGACCTGCATCGGGCGCGAGTCGCCCAATAGTCTCTACGACACCCGCGTGGTGACGTTCGAGGACGATCAGGGCGCCTATGATCAGGTGGACGCGGCCGGGTTCATCAAATTGAACGCGCTGCGGTTGCGGCTGGGCGCGATGGTCGGACGCAGGGGTGGCACGCTGTAAACCATTCGCACCCATCCCCCCAGCGGACGACCCGCTTGGGGGGAGCAGCGTTTTGCTACCCCTTCGTAACCCCCCAGAACACCGGAAACGGCGCCGGCGTGATTCCGGACAGGGTCTTTCGCCAGGCCTGCCGATCGCGAAAGAAGCCGAGGGGAATGTAGGTCACGTGGTCCATGGCGGCCTGGTTTAGTTCGGCAACCGCTTTCTGTTCGCCGGCCAGATCGACCGCCGCGTACCAGTCCGCGAATTTGTTCTGCACCGCATCCGACTGCGGCCAGCCGAACCAGGCCTTGTCGCCGGTCGCTTCCAATTCGGTATAAGCGGCCGGATTGGCGCAGGTATCGCCGGGATGGGTGGTATGGAACAGGTGCCAGCCGCCCTCGGACGGCTTGTCCTTTTTGGCACGCCGCTGCGCCAGGGTGCCGAAATCCATCACATCATATTGCACCGTCATTCCGATCTGCTTGAGCAAATCGGCGGTCAGATCGCTCCAGGCCTTATAGATCGGGTCGTCGTTCACCCCCATCAGCACGATCGGTTCGTTGCGATAGCCGGCTTCGGCCAGCAGCTTTTTCGCTTCCTCGATCCGCCGCGGACCCTTCAGTGCTTCACCGCCCTGGTCGCTGTAGAGCGCTGTGCCGGGGGTGAAGAAACTCGCCGAAATCTGCCACGCCGTCGTATCCTCCCCGAGGCCGGCGGCCATGTAGTCGGTCTGGTTCAGCGCGACCTGCAGCGCCCGGCGGGCGCGCACGTCGTTGAACGGCGCATGCAGGTGGTTCACGTGCAATGTACCAAGACGCCCCAGCGGGTTGTTGAAATCCACCGCCACACCCGGCGTTTTCCCCAGCAACGGCACCAGATCGGCGTTTGCCAGTTCCCACCAGTCGACCTCGCCATTCTGCAACGCGGCCGACGCCGTCGCCGCATCGGGCATGATCTTCCATTCGATGCGGTCGAAATGAATATGCTTGCCACCGGCCATCCAGTTGTTCGGCTCGGAACGCGGCTCGTAGCCCACGAAACGCTCAAACACCGCCAGGGACCCGGTCACGAACTCGTCTTTTTTGAACCGCATCGGGCCGGAGCCGATATGCTCAGATATCTGTTTGAAGGGGTCGGTGGCGGCGATCCGTTCCGGCATGATGAACAGCGCCGGCTGGCAGCCTTTGCCGAGAGCATACAACAATTTCGGGAATGGCGCATTGAGGCGAAAGCGGAACGTGCGGTCATCGACGACCTCCACCGCATCCAATTGGCGTTTGATTCGCCCGCCCATCGCATCGCGTGCCATCCAGCGTCTGATGCTGGCGACGACGTCGTTGGCGCGCACGGGTTCGTTGTCGTGAAACCGCAGGCCGGGCCGCAGGCGAAAGGTCCAGGTTTTGTAGGTGGCATCGACCTCATGCGCTTCCACCATTTGCGGTTGCGGCTGCAGCCGATCATCGACGCCGTAGAGGGTATCCCAGATCAGCAGGGCGCCGTTGCGCACGACCAGCAGCGTCGTCCAGATCGGATCGAAATTGGCGAGGTTCTGGCGGGGCACGAATCGCAGCACCTTGTTGTCGGCCGCGTGACCAATCCGGGGGGCGGACAAAACACCGGCGGCGGCCAGGCCGCCGGCGGCGGAACCCCGCAAAAATCGTCTGCGCTTCATGATCGTGATCCTAAACAGAACGAGCCGCGCGATCGCTTAGCGGCGCCTGCCCGGCCTCATGACATGCGCCGCGGCAGGTCGCAATCGCGGCCCCGAGGCTGGGCGCGCAACTATCGCGGCCAGCGCATTCCTTCTCTACAATCGGCCGCAGGAGGAACCCATGATCAAATTCGGCATCTCGCTCTTTTTCACCGATTATTCGATGACGCCCGCTGGCCTGGCGGCTGAACTGGAACGGCGCGGCTTCGAATCCGTCTGGTCGGGTGAGCATTCGCACATTCCGGATGTCCTGAAGACCGCGCCGCCGCCGACCGGTCTCAAGCGACATTATTACGATGTGATGGATCCTTTTGTGACCCTCACCGCCGCGGCCATGGCCACGACCACGCTGAAAATCGGCACCGGCGTCTGCCTGATCCCGCAGCGGGATGCCATTCAGACGGCTAAGCTGGTGGCGTCGATCGACCAGATTTCTCAAGGCCGGTTCCTGTTTGGTGTTGGCAATGGATGGAACCAGTCGGAAATCGAGAATCACGGCGCTGACTTCAAGACCCGTCACAAACGGGCCCGGGAAAGCATTGAGGCGATGAAGGCGATCTGGACCCAGTCCAAGGCCGAATATCATGGCGATATCATCCGATTCGATCCGATGATGACCTGGCCGAAGCCGCGGCAGACGCCGCACCCGCCGGTGCTTGTCGGCGGTGCCTTTCCATACTCGGCCCGCCGCGCCATCGCCTATGGCAATGGCTGGCTGCCCAGCGGGAACGTGGTCCAGACGATCCCCGTGTTCCGTCAAATGGCGGCGGAGGCCGGCCGCGATCCAGCCTCGTTGCCGATCACGGTGTGGTATCCGGACCGGGATGCGGCGTTGATCCGGCAGTATGCTGATCTGGGGGTGGAACGGGTGGTGTTCACCGTGCCCTCGGGCCAGGCTGATATTGTGCTGCCGGCGCTGGATGAGATCGGGGGCATCATGGCGGCGGTCAACGGTTAGAGCATGTCTGGTGCTTTCAGGCGCACCTGACATGCTCTAACTGATTGTTTGATCGCGTGATTCACGGCTCCGGTGATTCCCCCTCCGCCGATCACGCTCCAGGCACCCGGCCGGTCACGGCGTTGGCGCGGGATGGATAGGTGATCCGTCCCGCCGCATCGGCTGGCAGGCGTGCCCGGAGGCGGGCTTTGAAGGTCGCGAGCTCCGCCTCCGGCAATTTGGCCAGGGCTGGCTTGATGCTGCCCATTGCGGTGTTTGCGTCCCAGTAATCCTCAAAATCGGTGAAACTGCGCTCCACCGTGATTGCGTGGGTTTCGACGGATTCCAGCCCGGCATCGACCCAGAGGGCGCGCAGCGCGTCCATGCGGGCGACGGGGGCATTCGGTGGCAGGGGCGGGTTGTACCCGGCCGCCCGGAGTTCCGCCTGAATCGGTTCGAATGGGAAGCCACCGCCCAGGATGTCCCAGGCATAGGCGGTGACGATCCCGCCCGGGCGGACCACCCGCATCATTTCCGAGACCCCCTTGGCGGGATCGGGAACGAAGAAGATGACCAGCGCCATGACGGCGGCATCGAACTGGTCCGCGTCGAAGGGGAGGGCCATGGCGTCGCCTTCTTTGAACACGACGGTTTGCAGACCTGGCCGACCGCTCGCGAATTGCAACTGCGGGGCCGAGGGATCGATGCCGTGCACCATTGCGGGCGCACATCGCCGCATCAACAGCTCGGTGAACGCGCCATTGCCGCAGCCGATATCGACCCAACGGAGGCCGGGTGCGGGCGCCAGCCAGTCGAGGAACTCCATGCCGGCGATCTGGCTCCAGACGCCCATGCCGCGTTCATAGGCTGCGCCATCGTCGAACCGGATGGGTTGTTGGCTCATGACGTTCTCCAAAGGCTGGTTTAAGAGAGGGTGTAACGCCTTCCCTGGGTGCGAGTCGTTATAGCACCCAGACAGGAGATCGTGACATGCAACGACGTACGATGATCGTGGGTGGCGCTGCGTTGGGCCTGACTCTGGCTCGACCGGGACGCGCCGCCGCCGCGCCGGTGGTGCTCGAACTTTTCACCTCGCAGGGCTGTTCGTCATGCCCGCCAGCCGATGTGTTGCTGGGTGAGCTCGCGAAGCAGCCGGGGGTGATCGCGCTCGCCTGGCATGTCGATTATTGGAATAACCTGGGGTGGCGGGATCCCTTCGCGCGCGTTGATTGGACGCGCCGGCAGCGATTCTACGCCAAGGTGCTGGGTGATGAGGTTTACACGCCGGCCTTGGTGGTCAACGGTTCTTCGATGGTGATCGGCAACAATGGTCCGGCCGTCCGTCAGGCCATGAGCGCGGCGCCGGCGTTGTCCGTACCGGTCGCCATCCAACGGACGCGGTCCGGGTTGGAGGTTGAGATATCCGGCATGCCGGACAATGGGAGCGCTCTTCTGGCCATGTACCATCCGGAGCAGGTGACGGCCGTGGCCGCCGGGGAAAACGCCGGGCGGCAGCTGCGGGATTATCGCGTTGTTATGGGGACGAGACGGGTGATCCCGTCAAACGGCCTCGCGACGATGCCGGATGTACCGGCCGGGCAGGGGGCCGTGGTGCTCGTTCACGACGCCAGCGCCCGGATTATCGGTGCGGCCGACCTGCCGGCATCGTAATGGTCAGTGAACCGCGGCGAGTGCGGAGCTGATCAGACGTGGCAGTGCGTGCCAGTCGGCCAGCAGCCAATAAGAAACCAGCAAACCCAGGATCATGAGGACGGGGAGAGCGAACTGCCGCCCGCTGGCCTCGACCTTTTTCGACATCGGCATCCAACTTCTCCGGCGATCGTCAAGGCGCCCGAGACACCGGAAACCCAACGTAGAGCGAGGCATTCCAGAACCGGCCACCTGATGGCGTGACCCTGGCCCCGCAATATGGCGACATTTAGTCGGATTTGATTCCGGATTGCTACAGTCCGGTTACCAGCATCCCACCCAGCGCATAGGTGTCGCGGTTGCTCTTCGTCATAATATTGTTCGAACCCTTGGGGATACGACGTTGAGCGAGAACACTGCTACTTCCGTGCCGCTGGCGCGGTCGGCCGCCGATAGCAACACCACCTTCGCCATCCTGATCTCGCTCAGCGTGTGCCATCTGCTGAACGACATGAATCAGTCGCTGGTACCGGCGATTTACCCCATCCTGAAAGCGTCCTACCAGCTGGATTTTGGCCAGATCGGGCTGATCACCCTGGCATTTCAGCTCACCGCCTCGCTCCTGCAGCCGGTGGTGGGGATGGTCACGGACCGTCATCCGCAGCCATTTTCCTTGCCAGTGGCGATGTGTTGCAGTCTGGTCGGGTTGCTGATGCTGGCGGTCGCGACATCCTATCCGATGATCCTGTTCTCGGCCGCGCTCGTCGGCATCGGTTCGTCGGTGTTCCATCCCGAGTCATCACGCGTGGCGCGGATGGCCTCTGGCGGGCGGTACGGTTTCGCGCAGTCCCTGTTTCAGGTCGGGGGCTCGACCGGTTCGGCCATCGGGCCGCTGCTGGCGGCGTTTATCGTGGTGCCGCGCGGCCAGACCAGCATCGCCTGGTTCTCGGCCGCGGCGCTGCTGGCGATGGTGCTGCTGGCCAATGTCAGCCTTTGGTACAGCCGCCATCCCGCCATGGCCGCGCGCCGAGGCCGCCGGTCGCCGCCGGCCGCTGTCGTCTCCCCGCTTCCTCGGCGGACCGTGATCGGGGCGATGTGCATCCTGCTGGTGCTGCTGTTTTCCAAGAATGTCTACACGTCCAGCCTGAGCTCGTACTACACGTTCTACCTGATCCAGAAATTCCATCTGACGGTGCAGGACGCGCAGATTCACCTGTTCGTGTTCCTGGGCTCCGTTGCCCTCGGCACCTTCGCGGGTGGTCCGATCAGCGATCGGTTCGGGCGCAAGCCGGTGATCTGGTTCTCGATCCTGGGGGCCTTCCCCTTCGCGCTGATGCTGCCTTACGCGAATCTGATGTGGACGGGTGTGCTGTCAGTGGCCATCGGCCTGATCCTGGCCTCCGCCTTTTCCGCCATTCTGGTCTATGCGCAGGAGCTGATGCCGGGCCGTGTTGGCACCGTGGCGGGCATGGTATTCGGGTTCTCGTTTGGTCTCGGGGGACTGGGTGCCGCCGCCTTGGGCCGCATCGCTGATATGACGAGTATCGAGACGGTGTATCAGGTCTGCTCGTTTCTGCCGGTCATCGGCCTGCTGACCGCGCTGCTTCCCAACATAGAAAAACCGCGCGGCCAACGATGAGCCGGCGCGGTCAGAGTGTGGGCGTCCAGACCTCCGGCACGAAGGCATAGCCTTCGCTGGCTTTCGCGACATGCCCGAAGCAGGGGAAATCCAGGTGCATCCCCGCGACCAGCAGGCGGTCGGTCGCGACCATGTCCATGATGCGCTGACGGGTTGTGATGGCCTGCCCCCCATCGATGTCGAAGCCCATCCCCGCGTCCGGGCGGGTGAACTGGATGCCCGGCATATGCACGATATCACCCCAGATCAGCAGCGAGTCATTGCCTGAGGCAATCATCCAGCCGGAATGGCCGGGCGTATGCCCCGGCTCGGGCACGATGGAGATGCCGGCCAAAGCCTCCCCGCTGGTGAGCAGCTTTGTTCTGTCGGCGTAAGCGGCGATGGTGCTGCGGGCGAGGGCGATGAAACCACGGTCCATATCGGTCGTCGCTCCGGCCAACGTGGCCTCCGCGCCCCAGAAGCTGTGATCGTCGGCGTGCACGACCAGTTCGGCATTGGGGAACACCGCCTTCCCCGCGGGATCTACGAGCCCGCCGACATGGTCGGGATGCAGATGCGTACACAGTACGGTATCGACATCGCCGGGCTTGATGCCGAGCGCGGCCAGATTGCCGGCCAGATTGCCCATGCCATACCCGAAATTGGTGCCACAGCCGCTATCGACCAGGATGGTGCGCGCCTCGGTCTGGATCAGGAAGCTGTTCACCGCCAGCCGCGGCGGAATGGCGCGGAACGCGGCGCGGTGCATCTGCTCCGCGGTGCCGGTTTCAAAGGCCGCGAGCATGGCGAATGAGCCCTCGAACATCCCGTCGTTCAGGGCGGTGACCAGCATGCCGCCGATGGCTTTGTGATGGATGCCGGGGGCCTGGCGGGTGGGGCGAGGGGACACGGTCATGCGGACTCTCCTGTTCGGTTGGGCATCAGTTTGCCGGTAAGCCCAGGTGGCAGCAAGCCGAGCATGCGGGTCAGGAACCCCATCCACCAGGGGAATACCAGCCGGATCCGTCCCGCCGCGAGGCCGCGCAGAATCACGCCCGCCGCCCGATCCGCGTCCATCAGCCCGGGCATGGGGAAGTCATTGCGCGCGGTCAAAGCGGTGCGGATATAGCCGGGACAGACGCTGGTCAGCTGGATGCCCCGGGCCCGCGCCCCGCGTGCGCTTGCCACCGTCCAGGCATCCGCCGCCGCCTTGGACGCGCTATAAGCCGCTGAATCCGGGATCGCCATGAAGGCGGCGACGGAGGCGATGACCGCGATCCGCCCCCGCAGCCCATCCGCCCCGGCCGGTTGCGCCGCCATGACCGCCATCGCCGGCAGTACGGTGTTCAACATGCCGTCGACATTGGTGCCGAAGATGGCGCGCGTGCGTTCCAACCGCTCCCCGCCGGTGCGGCCCTCACCAGAGGCGATGCCGGCATTCGCGACCACCAGGTCGAGCGGCCCGGCCGCGTCGATCCAGGCCTCCATCGCTGTTTGGTCGCGGACGTCGATGATCTGGGGATGCACCTCGGCGCCTCGGGCGCGGCAGGCGGTGGCCACGGTTTCCAGCCGGGTGGCATCGCGCCCGGACAGATGCAAGCTGACCCCGGGGGCGGAGAGGGCATGCGACAGCGCCTCCCCAATGCCGGAGGAGGCGCCGGTAATCAGGACGGAGCGATAGTGTGTCATGGGCTGAGGCTACCCGTGCCCGCGCGGTTATGGAATGGTGCGCGCGATTGCCGGAGGCTCTGACCCATGACCGAACGTCTTCCCCCGCTGGATGCCGCCATTCTGCCGCGGGGCGTGCGCGCCCGCTTCGTCGATGGGATCAACGGCCTGTGCATGCATGTGCTGGAGGCTGGCTTCGAAACCCCAAACCGGCCCTGCGTACTGCTGCTGCATGGCTTCCCGGAACTCGCCTGGTCCTGGCGCAAGGTGATGCCGGTGCTGGCGGCGGCGGGGTATCACGTCATCGCCCCCGATCAGCGCGGCTACGGCCGGACCACCGGCTGGAGCGCGGATTACGATGGCGATCTCCGCCCGTTCCACATGCTGAACCTGACCCGCGACGCGCTGGGGCTGGTCTATGCGCTGGGATATCGCTCGGTCGCGGCGGTGATAGGGCATGATTTCGGGGCCTCGGTCGCGGCCTGGTGCGCGGTGGTGCGCCCGGATGTGTTCCGCTCCGTCGTGCTCATGAGCGCGCCATTCGCCGGCCCGCCGGCGGTGCCCTTCGCCGGCGACGTGCCGCGCCGGACCGAGGATTTGCATGCCGCGATGCTGGCCCTGGCGCGACCGCGCAAGCATTACCAGTGGTACTACTCCACCCGCCCGGCCAATGAGGACATGTGGCACTGCAAGCAGGGCGTGCACGATTTCCTGCGCGCCTATTACCACCACAAAAGCGCGGACTGGCTGGACAACAAGCCGTATCGCCTTGCCTCCTGGAGCGCTGCGGAACTGGCGAAAATGCCGACCTATTACATTATGGACGCGGGGGAGGACATGGGCGCGACGGTGGCGCATGTGATGCCCTCGGCCGCCGAAATCGCCACCAACCGCTGGCTGAGCGAGTCGGAGCTGAAAGTCTATAGCGACGAATACGCCCGCATCGGCTTCCAGGGCGGGCTGCAATGGTATCGCTGCCGGACGGAAAACGTGGGGGTGGGCGAATTGCAGCTCTTCGCGGGCAAGACGATCGACATCCCGTCGATGTTCATCGCCGGCAAGAGCGACTGGGGTGTCTATCAGGTCCCCGGTAATTTCGAGACCATGCAAACCTCCGCGTGCACCAACATGATCGGCTGCCACCTGCTGGAGGGCGCCGGGCACTGGGTGCAGCAGGAACAGGCGGGCAAGGTCAGCGATTTGCTGGTAGAATTTCTGGGAGTGGTTCAGACCACCCCATAAACCGCGCTCTCAAACGCCGCGAACGCCGCCACGGCCTTCGCGTCGTAGAACGGCAGCACCTGGGTCGCGAAGACTCCCGCGATCTGCCGCACCGGGTCGATCCAGTAGTACGAATTGGCCAGCCCCGCCCAGGCCAATGAGCCCGCCGAACGCCCGGTCGGCATCGGTTCGGGGTTGATGAGGAAGCTCAGCCCCCATTCCATGCCCTCCACGAAGTCCACGTCGTTCGAGGCGCCTTTGATGGCCGTCTTGAGCGGTCTGCACCGGATCTCCCCCATCGCGTTGCGCCCCATTTCGGCGACCGTCTCCGGCCGCAGCACCGTCGCGCCGTTGAAGGTGCCGCCGTGCAGGATCATCTGCGCGAATGTCAGGTAATCGCCAGCGGTGGAATACAGCCCGCCGCCGCCCATTTCGAACTCCGGCTCCTGCGGCACTTCGGTGGGCGTGGACACCAGCCCGTCCGGGCCCCGCGCATGGATGCGGGCCAGGCGCTGGCGCTGTTCGGGGCCGATCTTGAACGCCGTGTCGGACATCCCGAGCGGGTCGAGGATATGGGCCCGCATATAGGCGCCCAGGCTTTGGCCTGACACGGCCTCGATGGCCTTGCCGACCCAGTCGATGCCGATGCCGTAGTCCCAGCGCGTGCCGGGGTCGAAGGCCAAGGGCAGTGTCAGGGCTTTGTTGCGGCAGGACACGATACCGGGGATGCCGGCTTGTTTCATGTAGCGGAGGGTATCCGCGCTCCACATGTCATAGACGAAGCCGGAGGTATGGGTCAGCAGATGGCGCAGCGTGATGGCGCGCCGGGCCGGGCGCAGGCGCGGGGTGTCGTCGTCGTTGAAACCCTCCAGCACCAGTGGCGCGGCCAGATCCGGCAGCACCGCCTGGATCGGGGTATCCAGCGACAGCCGACCTTGCTCGACCAGCTGCATCGCGCAAGCACCGGTGACGGCTTTGGTCATCGACGCGATCCAGACCACCGTATCGGTGGTCATGGGCACCCCGGTGTCGAGGTCCCTGGTGCCGAAAGCGCCCTCAAACACAACACCATTCGCGTTCGCCGCGGCTGCGACCACCCCGGGTAAATCGCCGGACTCGGTCGAGCGGCGCAAACAGGCTTCGATGGCAGGATGGTTGGTCATGGCGCGTTGCTCCCAGGCGGTTTGCATCATCATCCGTCCGGGGCGGTGATGCCAAGCCGCCGCAACAGCGCGCCCAGGACATCGGCCCGATCGTCGGTCCAGGCCGCGATCCCGCCGGGATGGGGCAATTGCCAGGCGGGGTCATCGGTAAAGGGCGCCATGCCAGCCATCGTCCGCGTCATGATCACCGCGCTTTCCGCGGATTCCCACAACGGCGGCAGGCTCGGGCTCTGTTGATGCCGCTGCAGCCGGGCAAATCCGCCGGCGGCCAGCGCGGTGGCCTGCGCCGGGCCGACCAGGTCCAGATTGCGGTTGGACAGGTGAAACACCACGACTCCGTCCGGCGTGAGCCTGGACAGATAGAGCCGGGCGGCTTCTACGGTCAGCAGATGCGCCGGCACGCTATCGGACGAAAAGGCATCGATCACCAGGACATCGAACCGCGTTTCGCCGTCCCGTTGCAGCGTCAGGCGGGCATCGCCGATGCGGTGGGTGACCGGTCCCTTGGCGCAGGCGCTGAGATAGGAAAAATGGGCGGGATCGGATGCGATCCGCAGCACCAGCGGATCGATTTCGAAGAAGGTAAAGTGATCCTCCGCCCGGCTATAGGCCGCGAGCGTACCCGCCCCCAGCCCGACGACCCCGACCGTCAGCGATGGCTTGCGCCGCGCGGCCGCGTCCATCACCTGGCCGATCGGCGTTTCATGGGCGTAATAGAGCAGCGGTTGGCAGCGGAAGGCCGGCGCGACCGCCTCGGCCCCATGCAGGGTCGAGCCATGTGTGAGTTTGCGAACCTCACCGCCGAGGCGCGGCTCATTGACCCGGACCTCACGCAGTACGCCATAAAACCCGCGCCACTGGCCCACGATATCGACCGGATCCGGGATCGCCTGGCCGCCAAGCAGCACGATCAGGCTGGCCAGGGCGAATAAAGGGGCGCGGTTGCGCAGGCAGAACGCGAGGACCATCGCGGTGAGCGCGAGTCCCATTATCCCGTATTGGGTTGACTCCGTCTGGGCCGCGACCGTGTGGGCCAACCGGACGGCGAGTGCGATCAGGGCGCCGCAGCCCAGCAGCGCCGCCCAGGGCCATGCCCGGCGCGCCGCACCGCCCTGCCCCATTTCGGGGCCCCAGGGGCGCGCGAGGGCGGCCAGCACCAGCATCGCGGGGTATTCGACCAGGCTGTTGAACACCCATGGGGCCAATAGGGCGTTGATGACACCACCCAGCACACCGCCGAGTGACAGGCAGACGTAAAACATCGTCAGGTGGTTCGACTCTGGCTTTCTGGCCACCAGCGCCTGATGGCAGACCAGCGCGGTGACGAAAAAATGCCCCAGATGCACCGCGAGCCCCAGCACGAACGCCCCAGGGATCGGGCGGGCCAGCGCACAGGCCAGCATGGTGGTGATGGCCTGGATCACCAGAAGGCCGCGCGGTGCGAGGGCGCCGCCGCTGCGAAACGCCAGAACGAAGGTCAGCAGATAAAGCGCCAGCGGCGCCACCCACAGGAACGGTGCGGAGGCGATGTCGGTGGTGATCGTGGTGCTGACCCCGAGCAGCAGGCTCGACGGGATCGCAGCCAAGGCGATCCAGCATGCGCGGGCGCTCGCCGATGGGCGGATGAGCCGGATACTGTGGGAACCCGTCGCGGCGGTGGCATCGCGGGCCACCAGACCACCCAGCAGCAACAGAAGCGCCACGAAAGCCAGATACCCTTCACCCCAGAGTTGAGTCTGCCGGGTGAGGCCGATCGCAGGCTCGATCAGCGTTGGATAGGCCAGGAGGGCGGCCAGGCTCCCCCCATTACTGGCGGCGTAGAGGCCCCATGGACCGCCCCCGGCGATGCCCGGCCGCGTGCGGGCGCGCCAGGCCTGCAGCAAGGGCGCGGTCGCGGACAAGGCCGTGAAAGGGGCCCCCACGCAGAGGGTGATTTGCAGCATCAAACCCAGCGCGGGCGGGGTGGACGACAGGACATCCGCCCCCGCTGGCAAGCGCAGCGGCAGGCTGGCGGCAGCGAGGATCAGAACGAACCCATGGGCCAGGACCTGCTGGCGCAGCGATCTGAGCCGTTGCAGCGCGTGCGCGTAGACATAACCCAGCAGGAGCGCCGCCTGAAAAAAGACCAGGCAGGTGGTCCAGACCGCGGCAGATCCGCCGCCGAGCGGAAGCAGCAACCGCGCAACGATTGGTTCCGCCGTGAACACCAGGACAGCACTGGCGATCGCGACGAGCGCGAAAAACAGCCCGGTCGGCGCCGTCAGTTCAGCGGGTCCGGGCGCGCTTCGCGGACCGCCGGCTGGCCGCGGCCGCGAGACCGCCGAGGCCCAGCAGCAAGGTGCCCCAGGTCGCCGGCTCCGGCGTTGAGAAACTCAGCGGCGTGTCATTGAACGTGGCGGAGATTGTGACGTCCGGATCCAATGTGGTGGGGTACCCAAACGCAATGCCCAGGACATCGCCGGGTGGATCCGGCTGCGGATTGAAACTCGCCCAGGACGCCGGATCGACGTTGCTCGGCGCAAAGGCCGCGACGATGTGCAGGGTCATGCCGTTGATGGTATCATCGAACATCATGAGGCCATTGGCATCGGGCGCGATCGGCAGCGGGATTGTCCCGCCCGCGCCCGCCCCTTGAATATTGAAGATCAACGTGAATGGCCCCCCAGCCCAGGGGTTCGTGAAAATCGGGTGCGTGGGGTCCGTCAAATCGAGCGTCGTGGGCGGGGTGCCGCGCGGGCCGATGCTGGGGCTCAGATCGACGCCAATGCTGATGGGTCCCGCCTGCTGCTGTTCCTTCGGCGACTCGTCCGTCGCGTAGAGGGTGAACAAGTTGCTGGCCGGCGCGAGGGGGGTGGTGGACGCCAGGGTCGGCCGGCCGGTCGCGATGGCTGCCGCCCCCAGCACGATTGCCATTGTGGCATGTTTCATGTTCGCCATGCTGACCCCGTTCCGTTCTTCTGCTCCGCGGGATGAAGCAGTATTTCTCATTCGTTCCGCCTGCCATTTAGGCAGCAGTTCAGCGTCGTTTGCAAGGCTGATCCGTCCGCTATCGTTAACGTGATGGTTCCTGCCGCTTCGCGTCCCGTGGCGGAGCGCCAACCACCCGCTTCGCACCGATCGACGTGCCTGCTAAACCCCGTGTCATGAGCAATCCAATCGCCTCCATGACCGGTTTCGCCCGTACCGAGGGGCTTGTCGGCAACACCGCCTGGGTCTGGGAATTGCGCAGTGTCAACGGCCGCGGCCTGGAGCTGCGCTTTCGGCTGCCCAACGGATGGGAAGCGCTGGAGCAAGGCTTCAAGGACGCCATCGCCAAAACCTTCAAGCGCGGCAATGTCACCGCCAACCTGAACCTCAAACGCGAATCCGAGTCGAAATTGTCGCTCGATCCCGTGGCCCTGGATCAAGTTCTGGCCTTGGCCCTGGACCTGCATGCGCGCATCCCCGGTGCCCCGCCGCCCCGGGCCGAGGCCCTGCTGGCCCTGCCCGGCGTCATGCGCCAGGCCGCGGCAGACCCGGCGGAGGAACGAACGGCGGCGAGCGCGCCGGTGCAGGCGGGATTTGCCCAGGCGCTGAAAGAACTGGCAGCCGCCCGTCAGGCGGAAGGAAAGCGATTGGCCGAGACGCTGGCGGGCCAACTCGATGAAATCACAGCCTTGCGCGATCGTGCCGCCGAACAGGCCGCGGATCAGCCGGCTTCGCAGCGGGCCCGGATGCTTGAAAACCTGACCGCCCTGCTGCGCGAGTCACCGACCTTGCCGGAAGAGCGTATCGCGCAGGAAGTCGCGCTGCTCGCCGCCCGCTCCGACGTGCGGGAGGAACTCGATCGTCTGTCCGCCCATATCGCGGCGGCGCATGCGCTGATGGCGGAGGGTGTGAATATCGGCCGCCGCTTCGATTTCCTGGTGCAGGAATTCAACCGCGAAGCCAACACGCTGTGCAGCAAATCAGCCTCCGTCGCGCTCACCGCGACCGGGCTGAAGCTGAAAGCCACGATCGAGCAACTGCGTGAGCAGGTGCAAAACATCGAATGAGCCCGATCACACGCCGCGGCATCTGCCTGGTGCTGTCGGCCCCGTCCGGGGCTGGCAAAACCGCTATTTCCGAAGCCTTGCTGGCCAGTGAGCCGCGCTTGCGGCGCTCCGTCAGCGTCACCACCCGCGCACCGCGTCCGCGGGAGGTCGAGGGCACCCATTATCATTTCCTGACCGAAGCCGCCTTCGCCCAGGCCGAACGCGAGGGCGACCTGCTGGAATGGGCCAGGGTGCTGCAGGGCACGCATGCTTATGGCACCCCGCGCAAGCCGGTCGAAGCCGCGCTGGCCGCGGGGGATGACCTGATCTTCGACATCGACTGGCAGGGCTATCGCGCGCTGCGGCAGAAACTGCCCAATGATGTGCTGGGGGTGTTCATCCTGCCGCCCGACCTCGCCACGTTGGAATCCCGTCTGAAAGGGCGCGGGGGGGACAGTGATGCGGAAATCGCCCGCCGCATGCGCACCGCGCGGGACGAAATGAGCCATGCCGATGAGTTCGACCATGTCGTGGTCAATGAAGACCTGTCCCGCGCAGTGGACGATGTGCGCGCGGCGTTGCACGCTGCCCGCTCCGCCACTGCCCGGCTGACCGGTTTGACCAGTTTCATCCAGGGCCTGAGTGGCTGACAAGCAGGAGGACACTGGCTTGACCAACCACCCGCGCCGCGGCCGCTACACTCCGTTGGCCCTCGACGCGATGTCGGACGGCCCGATCGGCGTGGTCCGGTAACGACATCACGCCATGGCGCTATCCGCGATCCTGCGCCATCTGGCGTTCGCCATCCTGTTGGCCCTGTTCTCCGCCGGCGTGGTGCGGGCGATGATCGCCGTGCGCGTCATGGATACGCCCGAGGCCCGCAAGGCGCACACTCGCCCCACCCCGAAAGGTGGGGGCGTCGGCGTCGTGCTGGCGTTTCTGCTCGGCATCCTGTTCCTGTATCGCTACGCGGAATTCGCCCGCCTCGCAGATCCCTATTTCCGAGGCGTGATTGGTGCGTCCGTGGCGATCGCGGTGGTGGCGTTTCTGGACGACCTCTATGACTGGCCCTTCGCGGTCAAACTCGGCGCGCAGGTCCTGGCAGCAGCCGTCGCGATCGGGAGCGGGCTCTATGTCGAGGAATATCGCATGCCCTGGTTGGGCTCTCTGCCCGTGGGCCTGTTGGGGATTCCTCTGACAGCGCTGTGGATCCTGTTCACCACCAATGCGGTGAACTTCATCGACGGGCTGAGCGGGCTCGCCTCCGGCGTAACCATGATCGCCTGCCTGTTCCTGGGCGGCATCGCGGCGGTGCACGAGGCCTGGTTCGCATACGCCGCCTGCCTGCTGCTGGCGTCCGGCATCGCCGGGTTCCTGCCGTTCAACTTCCCCCGCGCCCGCATTTTCATGGGCGATGTCGGCAGCCAGTTCTGTGGCTTCATGCTGGCTGTGCTGGCGGTGGTGGCCGGGCGTTTTCAGGGCGTGCCGCTGTCGTTCCTGCTGATGCCGATGCTGCTCTCAGGGGTGCTGTTCGACGTTGCCTTCACCCTGGTGCGTCGCGCCTGGCAGCGGGAGGCCGTGACCAGGCCGCATCGCGGGCACCTGTATCAGGTCGCCCACCGCAGCGGTATGAGCCCAACGGCGGTGGCCCTGATTCATTGGGGGTTCGCGGCCTTTGGCGGGCTGTGCTGCCTGCTGTTCATCGCCGTCCCCTGGACAATGAAGGCGGCGGTCGCCCTGTTGCCGCTGCTGCCGCAGGGGATCTGGGCCGCCTACGTGACCCGCCGCGCGCGGGCGGCAGGGCTGGGTCGCTGGGGATAGCCGACCCCCGTCCGCATTTATGGCGCGAAGCCGGTCTTGGTGCGGGTGTATTCCAGCCGGTAGAGGCCGCGTTCGAAGGGGCCGGTTGCCCCGGCGCCCGTCATGGCGCGATCCAGCATCAACTGCTCCAGCGCTGCCGCATCGGTGGCTTCGATCATGATGAAGCAATCGGGGGGCGTTTGAATGTCGGTGCGCCCCCGCGTTTCGGTGGTGCGGACGGATGACGCCGCCGCGTCCCCCTGGCAGAAATGCGCCCCTGTCACCCGCGCCGCCTGCCCGGCAGCGCGTACCAGGGCGCGCAGCCCCGGGATATGCTGCGCATCGCAGCCGAAGCGGATGGTCAGCATGGCGCCGCCCGCGCCCGGCCCATGGCTGACCAGCACCCGCGATAGGGCCCTGAACGTGTTGCGGAACTGCGCGGTGACATGCGCGGTCGCCGGGGTCGGGTCGTTCAGGCGATTGGCATAATCTACGCCCTTCGCCACCTCCATCGTGTCCAGCTCATAGAGGGTGAAGAATTCCGGCTGTGTGCCGGCGTCCATGGCGATGAACCGTCGGCCGCGGCGGAAGCCGGGAATGCCGACGCGTTCGGGCATGTGTTCGTTGATGTGCCAGTCGTAGAACTGGTCACGGGTTTCGGGCGCGATATCGTTCCAAATCGCGACCACGGCTTCGCCTGCGAGCATGGCGTCGAACTCCTGATCCTGTGTTTCAGCTACCCGGCAGTTCATAAGCCTCGGGGAAGAAGAAGTCCTTCCACGAGCCAGGCATCACCTTGATGCTGCCCATCTCATGCATGAAGGCCGCCGCTTTCATCGTGTTCTCCGGTACCATCGTCCATTTGGTCCCCGGGGCGGATGCCACGGAGCGTACGAAATCGACCGTCAGCTTCGATTCCCCATCCTCGATCCAATACTTCGCCGCCGTCCCCAGATCGGCGTTCACCCGGTCGGTCGCCTCTTTCAAGGCCGCGAACAAAGCCTTGAACAGCACCGGATTGCGGTCCCGGAAGCGGGAGGATGTGTAGGCCGTCGTGAATGTGTTCGGCCCGCCCCAGATGTCGAAGGAATTGAACACCGTGTGGATGGCCGGGTTCTGCAACTGTTGCTGCATGTAAGGCGGCACGGCCCAGACGCAGTTGACCTCATTCGTGCCCGACAGCAGCGCGATCGTCGCATCCGGCGGGGACATCGATACGGTCATGTCGTCGTAGCGGGTGGCCTCCTTGATCCCATAGGCCGCGGCGGCGGCGGCCTGCAGGCTGACCGCCTGGGCGGAGACCTTGACCGCCGGCAAGCCGATCTTCTTGCAACGGCGGAGGTCGTCGATGCTCTTGATGGCGGGATCATTGCTGTTGAGCACGAAGGGCAGCGTCGCCAGGGCACTGATCGCGCGGACCTCCTGCGCGGACCCGCGCGTGCGGCTCCAGATCGTCAGCACGCCCTGGGGGCTGCCGGCGACGATATCGACGCTGTCGGACAGCAGCGCGTCGTTCATGGCGGCGGGGCCGTTGAATTTGTAGGTGGTGACCTTCACCTCCGGAATGCCCATCAGCGCGGCGTGCTTCTGGATGAGCTTCTCATGGTCGATCATATTGAGTTGCAGGTAGCCCATCGAAAACTGCCGGGCGATGCGGACTTCCGGCACTTCGGCCCGGCTCACCCCACTGAACGGGGCGAGGCAGACGGCGGCGAGGGTGGCGAGCCATAGACGGCGCATGGGTTTGAGTCTCCTTTACCGCCGTGTAGCAAAGGTGCGATGAAAACTCGATCCCGCGCGACATTTCGTGCAATGCGACAGCGCGCGGTCTATGATCCGGCAGCTTCCGGGGGGCATATGGGCGCGGTCTTACAACTCAACCTCACCGACGATCTGGCTTCGGCTATCCACAGGCTTGTGTCGGAAGGCCATGCGGCGTCTGAATCGGCATTCCTGACCGAGGCCGCCCGCCGTTTCGCGGAACATCTGGATGCTGAGAGCGCGCTGCGATCCATCGCGCAAGCCGGTATCGCGGATGCCGAAGCGGGCCGCTACACGGTGATCGAAACCGAAGCGGACGCTGACGCCCTGTTCGAGCGCACGATGGCGGAGGTCCGCCGCAACATCGTGGCTGCAACCTAGCGGGTGGCCTATCGCCTTGTTGGGCGGGCGGAGGCCCAGATCGTGCGCATTCTGACGGAGAGTGCCCAGCACTTCGGTCTGGCCGCGGCGGAGCGCTATCACCGGCTTATGCTCGCCGCCTTCTCGCGTCTGGCCGAGTTCGCGGTTAGCCCGGTCGTGGATGAAATTCCGGGCATGCCGGGCGTGTACGTCTATCCTTTGGCTTTGGCCCGCCGCCTGGTTCCCACCGAAATCAGGGTTCGTGATCCGCGCCATCTGATCATTTATCGGCTCGCATCTGACGGTTTCATTGAGATCCTGGGACTTGTACACGATCGTATGTTGCTGGGGCCGGAGGCTGATCGCCTTCGACGCTCGGCGGAGGATTGAACCGCCAAGGCCGGAGGACGAGCTCAGGTGTTTTCCACCCCCTCGACGCCGAACACCGAAACCGCGATCCTCGCCCGCCAGGAGTTCGCCATGCCAGATACCGCCATGCCCGGCACCGCCGTGCTGCACGCCCCGCCGCCCGTCCTGTTCACGCCGGAAAAACAGCCCGCTCGCCCGGTCACGCGGGCATTGAAGGTTGTCTCCCCCTACGAACCCGCCGGCGATCAGCCCGCCGCCATCAAACAATTGGTCGAAGGGATCCATCAGCACGAGCGCGACCAGGTGCTGCTCGGCGTCACCGGCTCGGGCAAGACCTTCACCATGGCCAAGGTGATCGAAGCGGTGCAGCGCCCGACCCTGATCCTCGCACCGAACAAGACCCTGGCGGCGCAGCTCTATGGGGAGATGAAGAGCTTCTTTCCCGATAACGCGGTCGAATATTTCGTCAGCTACTACGACTATTACCAGCCGGAGGCCTACGTCCCGCGCACCGACACCTATATCGAGAAAGACGCCCAGATCAACGAGCAGATCGACCGCATGCGCCACGCCGCCACGCAGTCCCTGCTGGAGCGCAACGACGTCGTGCTGGTCGCCTCCGTGTCCTGTATCTACGGTATCGGCTCGGTCGAAACATACGCCAAGATGGTGGTCAAACTCGAAGTCGGCGGCAGCATCGATCGCGACGTCCTGGCCAAGGCGCTGGTCAACCTGCAATACCGCCGCAACGACACCGCCTTCCAACGCGGCACCTTCCGCCTGCGGGGGGAGGTCGTGGATATCTTCCCCAGCCATTACGAAGATCGCGCCTGGCGGGTGTCGCTGTTCGGTGATGAGATCGAATCCATCCATGAATTCGACCCGCTGACCGGCGACAAGACCGCCGAACTGCCGGAGATCACCGTCTACGCCAACAGCCACTACGTCACCCCGCGCCCGACCCTGACGCAGGCGATCCACGACATCAAAATCGAACTCAAAGCCCGCGTCGCGGAGCTGGAATCCCAAGGCAAGCTGCTGGAAATCGAACGCCTGACCCAGCGCACGACCTTCGATATCGAAATGATGGAAACGACCGGCGCCTGCAAGGGGATCGAAAACTACTCCCGCTACCTCACGGGACGCAGGCCTGGCGATCCGCCCCCGACCCTGTTCGAATATCTGCCGGAAAACGCCCTGCTGATCATCGATGAGTCGCATGTGACCGTGCCGCAGCTCGGTGGCATGTACCGGGGCGACTACAATCGCAAAACCGTGCTCTCAGAATTCGGCTTCCGCCTGCCATCGTGCATCGACAACCGGCCGCTGAAGTTCGAGGAATGGGAACGGTTTCGCCCCATGTCGGTCTTCGTCTCCGCCACGCCCGGCCCGTGGGAGATGGAGCGCACACTGGGCGTCTTCGCCGAACAGGTCATCCGCCCCACCGGCCTGATCGATCCCGTCACCGAAGTGCGCCCGGTCGAGCACCAGGTGGATGATCTGCTGGCGGAATGCCGGTTGATGGCCTCGCAAGGCCACCGCGTGCTGGTCACCACGCTGACCAAGCGCATGGCCGAGGATCTGACGGACTACCTCACCGAAAATGGTGTCAAAGTGCGCTACCTCCACTCCGACATCGACACGCTGGAGCGGATCGAAATCATCCGCGATCTGCGCCTGGGTGTCTTCGACGTGCTGATCGGGATCAACCTGCTGCGCGAAGGCCTCGATATCCCGGAATGCGCGCTGGTCGCGATCCTCGATGCCGATAAAGAAGGTTTTCTGCGGTCCCAGACATCCCTCATCCAGACCATCGGCCGCGCCGCGCGCAACGTGGATGGCAAGGTGATCCTGTATGCCGACACCATGACCCGCAGCCTGCGCGCCGCGATCGAGGAAACCGAGCGTCGCCGTAACAAACAGCGCAGCTGGAACGAAGCCCACGGCATCACCCCCGTCTCCATCCGCCGCCAGATCGGCCAGGTGCTCGAAAGCGTGTTCGAGCAGGATTTCGTCACCGTCGCACCGATCAAGGATTCCGGTATTCAGGACTTCGTCGGCAAGGATCTGAAATCCGCCATCGCGGATATGGAAAAACGCATGCGCGCCGCGGCGGCGGATCTGGAGTTCGAGGAAGCCGCCCGGCTGCGCGATGAGATCAAGCGGCTGGAAGCCCTCGACCTCGGCCTGCCCGCGCCGCCAGTGGCCAGCGCGACCTTGCGCCCCAAACGTGACCGCACGCCGGAACCAATGGGGCCCGGGGGAGGCGGCTACGACCCGTCGAAACGCCGCGGCGGCGCCGGCGGCAAGCGGCGGCGGGGACCATGAGTGTGCCAGAGGGCGGCACGCATCCCTCCTTGATACCGCCAGCCCAGCGCACCAGGCTGAGCCAGTCGCAGCGTCTTGGTTTTACCCAGCGCCGCACCATCATGCCCGTGGCGCTGTTCCTTGGCCTCGCGGCTGTGTACCTGGGCATGGTGTGGCTGACACTGGCCGTGCCAACACCCATCGCGCTGCTTCTGTCCCCCCTGTGCGGCGTCGCGATTGGCGTGCTGTTCGTCCTCGCCCATGACGCCGCGCATAACAGTCTCACCGCCTCCTCCTGGCTGAACCAGCTCATCGGCCGTTTGGCGTTTCTGCCGTCGCTGCATTCCTTCACGACCTGGGATATCGCCCATAACCAGATCCACCACCGCTATAACAGCCTGCGTGGCTGGGATACGGTGTGGGAACCCATGAGCCCGGAGGACTATCTGGCCAGCGGGGGCGCACGCCGGGCGCTGTACCGGTTTTACCGCTCCCCGCTGGGGGTGCCATTTTACTACATGATGGTCATTTGGGCGCCGGCCCATTGCGGCGCGGCGTCCTATATCCGGCAGCGATGGGGGGCGATGTTCGCCGTGGACCTGCTGCTCGTTCTGGCATTTCTGGCTGGTCAGGTCCTGGCCGTCACGGCGGTCGGGGCGGCCTACGGGCATGGCGCGCTGGCAAGCCTGCTGCTGGGCCTCGTCGTGCCATTCCTGGTCTGGAACGGCCTGATGTCCATCGCCGTCTTCCTGCACCATACCCACCCCGCATTGCGCTGGTATCCTGATCTGGATGCCTGGAAAGCGGATCGAGGCGCGATCGCGGGCACCGCGCATGTCCGGTTCGCGGGGCCGGTGAAGGCGCTGATGCTCTGGATCATGGAGCACAACGCCCACCACGCGGCGCCGGGCGTGCCATTCTATAATCTGGCCGGTATGCAAAAAGCGATGGCTGCGCATGAGGACATGTTGAGCTGGGGCTTCACCCTGCGCGGTTTCATTCGCGTTTGCAAACGGTGTAAATTGTACGACTACGAGCAGGGCCGTTGGGTCACGTTCGAGGAAGGCCGGACGCGGCGGCCGGCGGTATGACACGCCCGCTGGTCGCGTCATGGCCGCGCAGGACCAGCCAGACGCCGGAAAGAAACTGACCCATGACCCAGCCTCTCGCCCGCGCCCAGTCCTTTTGCGACCGTTTCGGGCTGCGTATGCCGATCCTGCTTGCCCCCATGGCCGGGGTGCCCGCGCCGGCGCTGTCGGCTGCCATCGCAAATGCCGGCGGCCTGGGTGCCTGCGGGGCGTTGCTGATGCAGCCGGCCGCGATCCAGGCCTGGGCCTCGACCGTTCGGGCGCAGTCCAACGGTGCCTTTCAGCTCAACCTCTGGATCCCCGACCCGCCACCGTTGCGTGATCCGGCGCGGGAAGCGGCGGTTCGCGCCTTCCTGGGCCAATTCGGTCCCGAGGTTCCGGCGGAGGCGGCCGATACCACCCCGCCCGATTTTGCCGCGCAGTGTGATGCCTTGCTGGCCGCCGGCCCGCCGATGATTTCCTCGATCATGGGGCTTTATCCGCCGGATTTCGTGGCGGCGATGAAAGCCCGCGGCATCGCCTGGTTCGCCACCGTCACCACCGTCGCTGAGGCCCGGGCGGCGGAGGCCGCGGGAGCCGATGTCGTCGTCGCCCAGGGTATGGAGGCCGGCGGCCATCGCGGCCGCTTCGATGCCAGCCAGGCGGAGCGGGATGCCGTCGGGCTCTTCGCGTTGCTTCCCGCCGTGGCCGATGCGGTGCACATTCCCGTGGTTGCGACCGGCGGCATCGCCGATGCGCGCGGCATTACCGCCGCCTTCGCGCTCGGCGCATCCGCCGTTCAGATCGGCACCGGCTTCCTGCGCTGTCCGGAAACCGGGCTGCATCCGGCCTGGGCCGCTGGTCTTGCCGCCACGCCGCCCGAGGGCACGATCCTGACCCGCGCCTTCAGCGGCCGGGCGGGGCGGAGCATTTCCACGGAATACGCCCGTCTGGCCGCTGAGGCCGCCGCGCCGATCCCGGCCCCTTACCCGGTGCAGCGCGCTTTGACGCAGGCGATGCGCGATGCCGCGGCCAAGGCGGGCGACCTGGATCGGATGCAGGCCTGGGCCGGGCAGGCGGCGGGTCTGGCCCGGGCCGAACCCGCGGGGATGCTGATCAATCGGATGTGGGATGAGGCGCGGGCGATGTTGGGTCGAGCGTGATCGTTTGAGGTGGCATCACGCGAAAACGTGAATCACGCGACCAGGCAGCGAACTAGACCACGGCCGCGGCGATCGCCTGGGGATAGGGCACGGTATCGCGCAACGACGGCCGCTGCATCAGCCCATCGAGGTAACGGCCCAGCGCCGGGTAAAGTCCGCGCCAGTCGAATTCGGTGAGGCGGACCTCCAGATACCCAAGCGCCGAGGCGGCCGCGATGTCGCCCAGACCAAAGGTCACGCCGACAGCGAACGGCCCATCGGCGATAAGCCGCGCCAACTCGGCCACACCGCCATGGATCTTGCGGAGCTGGCGGTCGATCCAGGGCTGGCTGCGATGCGCCTCTGGGCGGAGGCGTTCGAAGAACAGCAGCACAACCGCGTCGCAGATGCCATTGGCCAGCACATCGAACCGCTTCGCGGCCAGGATGCCGTCGTCGTCCGGGGGCAGCAGTGGTGGGGTGGGATGGCGGCGTTCCAACCATTCCAGGATGTAGCTGGATTCATAAACGGAGGTGCCGTCGTCGAGCAGCAGCACCGGCAGCTTTTCCAGCGGATTGTACCGCGGCACGGTGGTATCGGGGTTCCAGGGGACTTCGGTGAGCAATTCGAACGCCAGCCCCTTCTCGGCCAAAGCAATGCGCACTTTGCGGGCATAGGGGCTTGGGGTGGCGCTGATCAGTCGCATCATGGCTCGCTCGCAGCTCGTTGACGGCCGCTTTACAGTCTTTCCGCCCAGGTCTACCACCCCGGCATGCATCGTGGCTGGCCCATCCCTGCGAAAATCCCGAAAGCGGCGTTGGTCACCGGCGGCGCGCAACGGCTTGGCCGCGCCGTGGCCCTGGCGCTGGCGGGGCAGGGGTTCGATATCGCCGTGCACTGCAACAGCAATATCGCCGCGGCTGAAGCCACCTGCGCGGACATTCAGGCGCTCGGCCGACGGGCCGTGATCGTGCGCGCCGATTTGTCGCTGGAAGCCGAGACCGTCGCCGTCATCCGGCGCGCCGAAGCGGCGCTGGGTCCCATCGGCGTGCTGGTCAACAATGCCAGCACGTTCGAGCGCGATGAGTGGCACGACGCCACCCGCGATTCCTGGGATCATCACCTGGAGCCCAATCTGCGCGCCCCTTTTGTGTTGATGCAGCACTTTGCCCGCGCCTTGCCGACGGCGGCGGAGGGCGTTGTGATCAACATGATCGATCAGCGGGTCTGGTCCCTGACCCCGCATTTCGTGTCCTACACCGTCTCCAAGGCGGGTCTATGGACGTTGACCCAGACGATGGCGCTGGCGATGGCGCCGCGCATTCGGGTCAACGCCATCGGCCCCGGTCCGGCTCTGCCCAGCCCGCGTCAGACGCTGGAACAGTTTGAGTCGCAAGCCGCCTCGGTCCCGCTTGGGCATGGAACCACACCCGAGGAAGTCAGCCGCGCCGTGCTGGCGATCCTGTGCCTGCCCTCGATGACGGGCCAGATGATCGCGTTGGATGGCGGGCAGCATATGCAATGGGCTTCGGTACAGAATGTGCCGCCGCCGGAGGAATAGATGATGCCGACCCTAGGCCCGATCGCGGACCGTGCTGGTGGTATCCGCCACGTGTTTGTGCGTGATCTGACCCTGTCCGCCCGTATTGGCGTGCATCCGCACGAACATGCCGCCCCGCAACGGGTCCGCATCAACGTGGACCTGGGCGTGGACGATACGCCCGATGCCGTGGGCACCGACGAATTGCCGCGGGTGGTGGATTACGAGAAGGTCGCGGACTCGGTGCGGGCCATCGTGGCATCCGGTCATGTGCGCCTGGCTGAGACTTTGGCTGAGCGGATTGCAACCGCCTGCCTGGCCGATCGGCGGGTGCGGTCTGCCCGAATCCGGGTCGAAAAGCTTGACATTTTCGCTGACGCAGCCTCGGCTGGAGTCGAGATTGAGCGTCACCGCCGAGATTTATCCACGCCCTGAATGCTGGCGGTCGAAGATTAACGCGAAGGACTCCAGTGTTATCGTTATATGACAAGGACTTCGTTAAAATCCTTTAGAAAGCAAGGAAACAGGCGGGAGTCGGGGGGCAGCGGGACAGCTTGCTCACATACTTATCCACAGGATTGGTGGATGAAATCCAGCCCCTCGAATCGACACCCGGCAAGCCCTTGAACACGCGGCCAAACCGCCCTTGATTGTGCCCTGACATGAGCGACTCCGCCCCGAACCCGCCCCTCAAAGGCGTCACCGTCATCGAGACCGCGCTGGAGACCATGCCAGCCAATCCTGGCGTGTATCGCATGCTCGATGCCAAGGGTGATGCCCTGTATGTCGGCAAAGCGCGCAGTCTGAAGAAGCGGGTCGTCAGCTATACGCTGATCGCCCGGCTACCCGAGCGTCTGCGGCGCATGGTGTCGGAAACGGTGGCGATGGAAATCATCACCACCCATACCGAGGCCGAGGCGCTGCTGCTGGAGGCCAACCTCATCAAGCGGCTCAAGCCGCGCTTCAACATCGTGCTGCGGGATGACAAGTCCTACCCCTGGCTGATGCTGACCGAGGATCACCCCTATCCGCAGATCGCCAAGCACCGCGGCGCCCGGGCGCGGAAAGGGAGTTACTGGGGGCCCTTCGCGTCCGCCTGGGCGGTCAACCAGACCGTGACCGCGATGCAGCGGGTGTTTCTGTTGCGATCCTGCGCCGATACGGTGTTTTCCAACCGCTCGCGGCCCTGTTTGCTGCATCAGATCAAGCGCTGTTCCGCCCCCTGCGTCGGGCGCATCAGCGAAGCCGAATACGGCACCCTGGTCGCGCAGGCCAAATCCTTCCTGGCGGGCAAATCGGGCGTCGTGCAGCAGGAACTCGCGGCCGAGATGGAACGCGCGGCGGAGGCGCTGGAGTTCGAACGCGCCGCCGCGGTGCGCGACCGCATCCGTGGCCTGACGCATGTGCAGGGCAATGACGTCATCAACCCCGCCAGCCTGGAAGACGCCGATGTCATCGCCGCCTGGCAGAGCGCCGGGCAGACCTGCGTGCAGGTCTTCTTCGTCCGCGGCGGGCGCAACAACGGCAACCGCGCCTTCTACCCCACCCATGCCCGCGCCGAGGAAACGCCCGAGGTCCTCGGCGCCTTCATCGCCCAGTTCTACGATGACAAGCCGCCGCCGCCGGTGCTGCTGCTGAGCCATGCCATCGCCGAACAGGACCTGGTCGCGGAGGCCTTGTCGCTGAAGGCCAGCCGCAAGGTGGAGATCCTGGTGCCCCAGCGCGGCGAGAAGCATGCCGTCGTCGAACATGCCCATACCAATGCGCGGGAGGCGCTGGAGCGCAAGCTGGCGGAGTCCGCCGGCCAGGCGAAGCTGCTCGACGCCGTTGCCCAGCTCTTTGCCCTGCCCACGCCGCCGCAACGGATCGAGGTCTATGATAACTCCCATATCATGGGCACCAACGCCTATGGCGTGATGGTCGTGGCCGGACCGGAGGGATTCGTCAAAGCCGGCTACCGCAAGTTCAGCATCCGCGGCCCCATCACCCCCGGTGACGACTTCGCGATGATGCGTGAGGTGCTACAGCGCCGGTTCACCCGCGCGCTGAAAGACCAGGCCGAGGGCGCACCGCCGGGCGACTGGCCCGATATCGTGCTGATCGATGGCGGGGCAGGGCAGCTCTCGGCGACGCGGGGCGTGCTGGACGACCTCGGCGTCACCGACGTGAAGCTGATCGCCATTGCCAAGGGACCCGATCGCGATGCCGGGCGGGAGTGGTTCCACACCGATGGCATGGAGGCGTTCCAGTTACCGCCGCGTGATCCCGTGCTCTATTTCCTGCAACGCCTGCGCGATGAGGCGCATCGTTTCGCCATTACGACTCACCGGGCGGGTCGATCCAAAGCGATCCGGCAAAGCGAGCTGGATGAGATCGATGGCATCGGGGCGGCGCGTAAGCGCGCTTTGTTGAACCATTTCGGCTCAGCACGTGGGGTGAAAATGGCGGGTCTGGGCGATTTGGAAGCTGCCCCAGGCATCAGCCGGGAGACGGCGCGCCGGGTCTACAGTCATTTCCATCCGGGTGTCCGGATGGGGGAAAAGGCGGCGTCTTAGAGCGGGATGACCGCGTCGGTCAGCGGTCCTATCGAACTATCGAACGGCCTCGCTCTCATCCAGCAGCACGGCGCGCAAAGCCTCCCACGAGGGTTGGTCCGGCGCGCAGATCAGGCCGCCATCGGTGCGGGTCGGGTCATAGCCGCGTCCGTCGAACTGCGCGGAGAACCCGCCGGCCTCACGGTGCAGCAGCCAGCCTGGCGCGTGATCCCAGGGGTAAAGCCGGTTGAAGAACAGAAAATGGCAATGCCCGTCGGCGACCATCCGGTATTCATGGGCGGAGCAGCGATAATCCCAGGAACCGCCGAGCTTGGGCAGGTTGCCGCAAACCCTGGTACGCAACGGCTCGGGCAAAAACCGCCAGGCCACATTGCCCGCCATTTCCCCCGCCGCGGCGGGGGCTTTCACCCGCAGGTCGCGGCGAGCACCGGCTGCTGTTTCCATCCAGGCGCCTTCACCCCGCAACGCCAGGGCCGAATCATCGCCCACAGGATCGTGAATGACGCTCGCCACGACCTCACCATGGCTGATCGCGGCGACCATGACGCCGAACAGGGCCAAGCCGGAGGCGAAGTTCGCCGTGCCATCGACGGGATCAACGACAAACGCCAGGTCCGCGCCCGCGAGGCGTTTCAAGAGAGTGGGATCGCGGGTCGCGGCTTCCTCCCCGACCACCACACAGCCGGGGAATAGCCGCCGGAGCCCGGCCGTGATCACGGTTTCCGCCGCCTCATCCGCCTCTGTCACGAGGTCCAGTGGCCCGGATTTGGTCAGAACCGTTCCTGGCGCGAGGTTACGAAAGCGGGGCATGATCTCCCGCTGGCCAGCCTCTCGCGCCAGGGCGGCAATGTCGGCCATCTGGCTGGCACGCAGTGTCATTCCCGTCGCTCGAACCGCGCGCGATCCGCGGGCAGCAGCCGCACGGTCACGTGAACGGCCGTGTCGGTGTCGCGCCGGTTCACGACCTCCCCATGTTGATAGAGCCAGGCGAGGCGGGCGCCATCTTCAGGCGCGACGTCGTAGTCCACCAGTTCCATGCCCGCCGCGATACGGGCATCGATCGCGGCTTTGAGGGCATCCAAACCGTCGCCGGTGATGGCAGACACCGCCACCGCCCCTGTTCGCACGGTCACTTCCGCCACCCCACCCAACAGATCGGCTTTGTTGAGCACTTCGATCGTATGCGTTGGCCAAGCGGAATCCAGCGACCCGTCCGTTACCATGTCGTCGAGCACCTTGATGACATCGCTGCGTTGCGCGGCGCTATCGGGATGGGCGGCGTCTCGCACGTGCAGGATGACATCGGCCTGTGCCACCTCTTCCAGGGTGGCACGGAAGGCTTCGACGAGCTCATGGGGTAGTTCGCTGATGAACCCAACGGTATCAGACAGGATGATTCGGCGCCCCGATGGCAGACGGAGGCCCCGCATGGTGGGATCGAGGGTTGCGAACAACTGATCCTTCGCCACCACCTCGGCCCCTGTCAGGGCATTGAACAGCGTCGATTTGCCGGCGTTGGTATATCCGACCAGGGCAACGACGGGGAACGGCACCCGGCGGCGGGCGGATCGGTGCAGGCCGCGGGTTCGGCGCACCTGCTCCAGATCCTTCTTGAGCCGGACCAGCCGTTCATCGATCAGCCGCCGATCGGCTTCGATCTGCGTTTCGCCGGGGCCACCGAGGAAGCCGAAACCGCCGCGCTGGCGTTCCAGATGGGTCCAGGAGCGAACGAGGCGGGACCGCTGATAGTCGAGATGGGCCAACTCGACCTGCAGCGAGCCCTCTTTGGTGGCGGCACGTTCGCCGAAGATATCCAGGATGAGCCCGGTGCGGTCGATGACCTTGCAATTCCAGGCGCGTTCCAGATTGCGCTGCTGGACCGGTGTGAGCGCGGCGTCCACCACAACGACGGTGACACCATGACGCTGCAGCTCCCGCCCCTGCGCCGACACCTGACCCTCCCCCAACAGCGTGGAGGGGCGCCTGATCCGCAGAGGCAGGATCGTCTCATGCACCACGACCAGTCCGATGGAGGCGCAAAGGCCGACGGCTTCGGCCAGCCGCGCTTCAGCGGCGCGTGGGCGGTCCGGTCCGCCGGAGTCATGGGTCCCCAACGCGACGCCAGCCGAGTCGCGGCCCTGCGTGTCGTGACCAAAGCGGCTCCAAGGCAGGATGACGGCGGCGCGGGTCGGACCCGAGCCGTCGTTGACCCATGTCTCATGCGGATCGAGGTCGTCCGTCTCGGTGTCGTGGTCTTCCGGACCGTCGGACCCGTCAGCTGTCCCCGGCAGCAGAGCTCATCTCCCTTGTTCCGCCAACCGTCACGTCCGCTTTGGTTGCATCGAACAGCATGATCGGCGCACCTGGCATCACCGTGCTGATCGCGTGTTTGTAGACGAGCTGGGTATGGCCATCCCGCCGGAGAAGAACGGAAAAATTATCAAACCAGGTGATGATTCCCTGTAATTTGACACCGTTCACCAGGAACACCGTCACCGGTGTTTTGCTTTTCCGCACATGGTTCAGGAACACATCCTGAACATTCTGCGATTTTTCGTTGGCCACTTTGGATATCCTTCTCATGTGCCGTTTCAGGCGGTCTTCCGATGGCTCGTGGCACGGCCATCGACGTGATCAGTGTATCAGCCCACCCCTCTATGCAAGCAAGCGGAGTTGTTGCGCGAGCTGATGCGCGGAATGGAAATGGATATCCGGGGCGGCATGTTCAACACCACCATCGTGGGATGCGTCGCCGACAAGCACCGCTGTCACGCCGGCTGCCCGGGCCGCGACCATGTCGGACGCGGTATCGCCCAGGTACCAGATGGATCGCGCCGGGGGCAGGCCGAGTTGGTCCAGTGCCAGCAGGATCGAGTCGGGGTGGGGTTTATCCGCCTTGGCATCGCCGGCGCCGATGACGGCTTTGAAATGCCGATCCCAGCCGAGATGCGTGACCTCGGCGCGCAGGTAGGGGCCGGCCTTGTTGGACACGATGCCTTGCGTCCAGGCCGCGCCGGCATCGAGCAGTTCGGCCACGCCCTCCATGGGCTGGACGTAGCTCAGATGTTTTTCCCGGAACGCGGTATAAAAAATGTCCCGGGCGGTTTCCCAGTCGTCCCCGAACATCGGCGGGAAGCTCTCTTTCAACGAAACCCGGACCCGGTTCTTGGTATCCTGGATCGTCCAGAGCGGCTTATTGAACGCCGCGAAGGCGGCATTCAGCGCCCCGGCAATGCCGGCCCACCCATCGACCAATGTGTTGTCCCAATCGTAAAGGAGCACGGAAGGCCGAGGCGTGGGTGCTGTCATGATCAGGCCGATCGCAAACGGGACAAGAGATAGACGTTGACGCAAAGTTTCGTCCAACTGCCGACGGACAGATCGTGCGCATCATCATCGGGGGCGAACCGGTCGATGTAACCTCTGAACAGACCGTTTCGCAAGAGCTCGACCGTCCCGGGCGGGCGATTTCGTTCCGCCGGCGTGACCCAAAGCAGCGTATTGCGGGCTCGCTTGTTCAGGAACATAGACAGCGAAAGCACCTCCGCCTCGGAGACGTGTGTATTCCGCTTGTAGACGAAAATCTTCTCCCCAGCCTCACATTCTTCCAGAAATTTGCGGCGTAGGAACGAGAGGCGGGCGGCTTCCTGTTCGCGCATCAGCCAAAGGCTGCGCTCCCCTTCATAAACGAAGGTATGGTAAACCAGCCCGTAGCGCCGTTCATGGACCATGAATTCCTTGCGGTCCCCATCGGTCAGTCGCGGCTCGATATCGTCGAGCGTGCCGAGGCCTTCGAAATCGCTTTGCAATCCGGCGATGAGATTGCGCAGGAAGGTGCTGGAGAAGCGCAGCAGACCCAGCGGTTCGGCCCCGAAATGGCGCTGGAGCAGGCCGAATTCGCAGTTTTCCCCCAGGCTTTCGAACTGCATCGCGAACCGGGCCGGGTCCAGGCCGGTCGTGCGTAACACCCAGGCTTCCAGATCCGCGGGCGCGTGCAGCCCGGGCGCCTCGTCGCCCCGCAGCATCAGTCCCGCCGGCGCCATCCGGGACCGGTCCCGCGCGTTTTCGTCCCATTGGTAGAGTTCCAGAGTCCGAACCGAGAACCCCAGCGTCCGTTGGTCGATTTCCCCGGGAAAGTCCATCGGACGGGCGGCGTCGGGATGGAGCAGGGTGACGGTCAACTGGTCCGCCCGGCCGAACGGGTCCGCCGGAATGCGATAAGCGAGCAGGCTTGGCCGGGACACCGACGATGACCCGACCACCCGGCCGTTCACGACGACGATCAAACGCTGTGCTGGATGCGCGGGCGGGTGGATATAGGGGACGACGTCGAGCAGCATCACATAATCGGTATGAGCGCGGGGCAGCGGCAGCAGGAGACTGCTTTCCGCGCCGACAGTCCAGGTGAACCCTGCTTCGGCCTGCGCCCAGCCACCGCCCAAATGACCGAGGCTGTTGCCCGCAACCCCGAAGCGAATGGTTGATACCAATTCCGGCGTATTCACAATCAAGCCATCCCTTGAGTCATTCGATCGCACGAGCCCGCTGGGTGGACGATTCGAAGGTATAGAATATTCCAATAGCCAGCGCCGCCTCCTTGAGGAAACTGCTGCGCCGGGACTTTAACCCATCTTATTCATCCTGGCCCAGCCCAAGCGCCCGCCCGGGTCATATGGTGTCATACCGAAATAATACACCGCGCGCCTCGCCGATGCTTGCCGTGCCGCGTTTCGAACCAGATTTGTCAGGCGTTGGCGGTGGA
>CAIXEA010000156.1 GCA_903918315.1 uncultured Acetobacteraceae bacterium
CTCCAACACATCGGAAAAACGCATCCGACGGATCCCTTCGTGAATGCGTGCCCGGTCCATCTGTGCCCCCGTTCCTCACAGGGCAGATGACCGGACACGTCACGAGCTACAAACACCGGACAGATCACGAGCTAGCCACAGGGGCGGTCCCTTCGCTTGACAACCCCTGATCCGGCCTCATCATCGTACCAACAAGGGAGACCGCGATGTCCAGGCTTGATGACTGCTACAATGTGTTTGATCTGCGGGATGCGGCGAAGCGCCGACTCCCCAAAGGCGTCTTCGAGTTTGTCGATCGGTCCACCGAAGACGAAGTCGCGCTGCGCAACAACCGCGCCGGATTCGAACGCATCAAGCTGCGGCATCGGTCTTTGGTCGATGTCTCCGGCCGGGCGACCAAAACCACGCTGTTCGGTAAGGAAATCTCCATGCCCATGGCCATCGCGCCGACGGGCGCGGCCGGGCTGTGCTGGCATGAGGGCGAACTCGAACTGGCCAAGGCCGCCGCCAAGGCCAGGATCCCCTTCACCCTCGCCACCGGTGCGATGACCTCGATGGAGAAAATCGCCAACGAGGCCAATTTCCGCCTCTGGTTCCAGCTCTATGTCTGGAAGCAGCGCGACCTGTCGTATCAGCTGATCGAACGCGCCAAGAATAACGGGTTTGAGGCGCTGATCGTCACCACCGATACGATCGTGCCCCCCAACCGCGAATACAACGCCCGCAATGGCTTCAACATCCCGTTCAAGCCCAATCTGCGCTTCACGCTGGACATCATGCGCCACCCCGAGTGGTTCCTGAACGTGCTGGTCAAATACATGACCACCATCGGCATGCCGCGGAACGAAAACTACCCGGAACCCTATCGCCGGGCGCTGCGCCAGGACCCGAAAATGTATGAGGTCATGCGCCAGGACAATCTGAACTGGGAAGACGTGGCCATCTTCCGCGACAAATGGCCGGGCATCCTGATGCTGAAGGGCATCAACCGCGTGGACGACGCGCTGAAAGCGATCAGCTACGGCGTCGATGGCATCATCGTGTCCAACCATGGCGGCCGCAACATGGACAGCGCCGCCGCCACGATCGACATGCTGCCGGAAATCGCCCAGGCCGTCGGCGACAAAATCACCGTGCTGCTGGATTCCGGCGTCCGCCGCGGCTCCGACATCGCCAAGGCGGTGGCTCTGGGCGCCAAATGCGTGCTGACCGGGCGCGCGACGTTGTATGGGACCGCCGTGGGTGGGGAGGCTGGCGCGGCCAAGGCGGTGGGCTTCATCCGGTCCGAACTCGACAAGACCATGGCCTATACCGGCTGTAACAGCATCGAAGAGCTCACCACCGATATCTTCTTCGGCGACCGTGAACGTAACTCCATGGTCGGGGCCTGATCCGATGGCGGCGATCGACGACTGCTACAACGTTCCCGACCTGCGGCTGGCGGCCAAACGCCGGCTGCCCAAGGGCGTGTTCGAATTCGTCGATCGCGCCACGGAGGACCACCTCGCCGTCACCGGCAACCGCGAAGCCTTCGAAGACATCCGCCTGCGCCACCGCGCGCTGGTCGATGTGTCGAACCGTTCGGTGGCGACGACGCTGTTCGGCAAGCCTTCGGCGCTGCCGATGATCATCGCGCCGACGGGCGCGGCCGGACTGTGCTGGTACCGGGGGGAAATCGAACTCGCCAAGGCCGCCGCCAAGGCCGGTATTCCGCTGACACTCTCCACGACCTCGATGACCGCGATGGAAACGCTGAGCACCTTCGGCGGCCGCCTGTGGTTCCAGCTCTATGTCTGGAAGCGCAGGGACCTGTCCTATGAAATGGTCGAACGCGCGAAACGGGCGGGGTATGAGGCGCTGATCGTTACCGTCGATTCCGCCGTGCCGGGCAATCGCGAATACAACAACCGCAATGGCTTCGCGCTGCCTTTCAACCCCTCGCCCCGGTTCATGGTCGATATCGCCCGCCACCCGTCCTGGAGCCTGGGTGTCATGGGCCGCTACCTCCTGAATGGCGGCATGCCGCAGCATGAGAACTATCCCGCTCAATTCAAGAGCACGATCGTCAGCGGCCTCGCCGGTCGGCGGGAGGAAATGAACCACGATTCCCTCAGCTGGGACGACATCGCGATCTTCCGCGACATGTGGCCAGGGATTCTGATGCTCAAAGGCGTCAATCGCGTGGACGACGCGCTGAAGGCCGTCAGCTATGGCGTTGATGGTCTGATCGTGTCCAACCATGGCGGACGCAACATGGACAGCGCCGCCGCCACGCTGCGCGTACTGCCGGAGATCGCGGGCGCCGTTGGCGACAAGGCGACCGTCCTGCTGGATTCCGGCGTGCGCCGAGGCTCCGACATCGTCAAGGCGCTGGCGTTGGGGGCGAAAGCGGTGCTTACCGGGCGGGCCACGCTCTATGGTACCGCCGCGGGCGGGGAGGCTGGGGCCGCCAAAGCCATCTCGATCCTGAAGACCGAGATGGACAAGACCATGGCCTATACCGGCTGCAACACCGTGGACGAGGTCAGCACGGATATCTTCTTTGAGCGGCCGGGTCGCAACCGGGGCTAGAAGCCCGCCTCCCTGGTCCAAGCCGCCAGCGTGACTTATGCCGCGCCGCTGCGTATCAACCGCCAATGTCCGCCGCCCCGCCTGTCTCCCGCTTTGTTCGCCTGACCCTGCCACTGTCGGGCGTGAATGTGGTCAATCAGGCGTCACGCGCGCTGATCGCCACCATCGGCCCATCGCTGGCGCTGGAGTTTGGCCTGTCGGCCAGCGAACTCGGCTTGCTCGCCGCGACCTTCTTCGCCTCCTACGCGCTGGCGCAATTGCCCGCCGGTCTGGCGATGGATTTGTTTGGCGTCCGACGGGTGCAGCGGGCGTTGGCGCTGGTGGCCAGCCTGGGTTCGTGCTCTGCGCTGCCTCATCCAGCCTGATGGGACTGGCGGTTGGCCGCCTGGTGACCGGGCTCGGAGTCAGTGTCGGGATGATCGCGATGCTGACCGCGCATACTCAATGGTTGCCGCGTGACCGGGTCGCGGGCCGGACCGGGTTGGGTGTTTTTGTCGCGTCATTCGGCGGTATGGCCGCGACTTTACCGGCGCAGCACCTTCTCCCGCTGGTCGGATGGCGCGGGCTGTTCTGGGGCCTGTCGGCGATCGCGGCCGCTGTTTCGATCTGGATCAGCCTGAGCGTGCCGGAACGCCCGGCCGCCGCCGCCCCCCGCCGGGCCTGGCGCGCGGAGGTCGTCGAATATGGTGCCATCTTCCGCCATCCCGCCTTCCGGCGCATCGCACCCTCGATCACGCTGTTGTCGGGGTTGAATTTTACTTATGGCGGCCTGTGGGCCGGCCCCTGGTTGCGCGATGTCGGCGGCTTTGAGGGGACGGACCGGGCGACCTTGCTGCTCGCTTTCGCGTTCGGGATGACGCTGGGCAGCCTGCTGACGGGCCAGGCGGCCTCCTTCCTGGCCCGGCGTGGCCATGATCCCATGACGGTGCCGATGATCGGCATGGTGGGACTGTGGCTGACCCAGGCGCTGCTGGTCTTCAGCCCATGGACGCATGCGGGCGTCATTGGCGGCCTATGGTGCGTTTTCGCGTTCGTGAGCTCATCCGGACCAGCGGCCTATGCGGCATTGGCACAGCGGTTTCCGCCCGCGCTGGCGGGTCGGGTCGGGACGGCCATCAATTTTTCGATGCTGCTGGTCGTATTTTTCCTCCAGAACGCCATCGGCTGGGTTCTGGACCTCTGGCCCCGCACGCCAGGCGGTGGCTGGGCCGCCACCGGTTATGGATGGGCGCTGGGTCTGACGATGGCGGCCCAGGCGGTCAGCTTCGGATGGATGGTGTGGCCGCGTCCGCGTGAGGCAGCAGATCGGGGCAGGCCCGCATCTGGCGGCTGATTGGAATGCGCGCGTAAGAGAGCGCCAGCGCGGGATGACCGTAGGTGGGATCACCGAAGGTCTGAATCTCGCGATCAGACTAGAGATCAGCGCGGGATGACCGTAGGTGCAATCACCGAAGGTCTGAATCCCGCTCTAATCGTCGCGGTGGATGCGTTCCTTGCGCTCATGCCGTTCCTGCGCCTCAATCGACATCGTCGCGATGGGGCGCGCTTCCAAACGGCGGAGGCTGATCGGTTCGCCCGTTTCCTCACAATAGCCGTAGGAGCCGTCGTCAATGCGGCCAAGCGCCTGATCGATCTTGGAGATCAGCTTGCGGGCGCGATCACGGGTCCGCAGTTCCAGGGCCCGGTCGGTCTCGACGCTGGCGCGGTCGGTGATATCGGCCTCATGAATGCCGCCTTCCGACAGGCTGGCCAGCGTGCCGTCGGCTTCGCGGAGCAGATCCGCCCGCCAATTCAGCAGCTTCTGCCGAAAATATTCCAACTGGACGGGATTCATGAACTCCTCGTCCTCCAGAGGCCGATAGTCTGGGGGCAGACTGATCATCATGCGCGCTGGTCCTGTTCGTCACGTTCTTGCTCATGCCCGGGCTGTATTGAGGGAGTCCCCACAGCCATGCCGGTGCATGAACGCGCGGGCTTATAACCGCGCGCTGGATCGAGGCCAAGGGCACAATGCAAACTATCAAGGCGCTGCAATAATTGAATTATTGACCGTGCCGCGCCAATTCGACCCGGGCCCGCAACCGAACGGCGCCAAGCACGGCCGCCAGATCGGGCGATACCGAGGGGCCAGGCACGGTCAGGAGGGCGTTCAACCGCTCCAGGCTCACCGCATAATTTTCTTTTATCAATAAATTCCGCTGCAATGTGCCCAATTCGTTCAGAAGGGCTGTCCCGAGTCGCTGCCCCACGGCATCGCGCTCTGCCGCCGCGGTCCGATCGGTTTCCTCGGGCTCATACGCTGCCACGATCTCGGCCGCCGGTGATGTCGCGGGGGCAGCGTCGATGGAAGCGGGTTCCTGGTCCGGGATCGAGAATGGCACAGTGGCCGGACCGCGTGCCCGCCGGTTTTGCGAAACGCCGGTCTGGCCGCTGATACGATCGATGACGGGCATTGCCTCGGCTCCTTTGTCTCATCGGCAGTTTTTGCCGGGTCCAGTGTCAGCAATTCCGCGGCCTCGCGCCTGGCATGGCGCTTGCGGATACAGCGACAGAGTGATCGAGAAATCTTTCTCAAACGTTAACCCGAGGCTGAAAATGCGCTGGTGCCTGCGCTTTTTTGTGATCTGTCTGATGGGATCCGCCCTGGCGGCAGCGGCGGTGGCACAGGTGCGGATCAAAGACATCGCCGATGTCGAGGGCGTGCGGGAGAACCAGCTCATCGGTTATGGCCTGGTCGTGGGCCTCAATGGCACCGGCGACAAGCTCAACAACAACGTCTTCACCCGTGAGTCCTTGATCGGGATGCTGGAGCGGCTGGGTGTGAACACGCGTGACCAGGTCGCCAGCCTGTCCACCAAGAATGTCGCGGCCGTGATGGTGACGGCGGAACTGCCGGCCTTCGCCCGCAGCGGCAGCCGTATCGATATCGCGGTTTCGGCGCTGGGGGATGCCACGAATCTGACCGGTGGGATTTTGTTGGTCACGCCGTTGCTGGCCGCGGATGGTGAGGTCTACGCCGTCGGCCAGGGCGCGCTGTCCACCGGTGCGGTCGCCGCGCGGGGCGCGGCCTCTTCGGTCACGCGCGGCGTTCCGACCTCGGCCCGGATCGCCAATGGGGCGACGGTGGAACGGGAAGTGGCCTTTCAGCTCGACAAGAGCGGCACCATGCGGTTGGGGCTGCGGAACCCGGACCTGACGACGGCAAGGCGCATCGCAACCGCGATCAACGCCACCGTGGGGGTAATCAGCCGGGCGACCGATCCCCGCACGGTCACCTTGGCGCTGGCCGGGCGGGATCCGATCGATACGCTTGCTGCGATCGAGAACCTCCCGATCGAGCCCGATAGCCCGGCCAAGGTGATTATCGAGGAAGCGACGGGCACGATCGTCATGGGCGCCAATGTGCGCATCAGCACGGTGGCGATCGCGCAGGGCAACCTGACAATCCGGGTCTCGGAATCGGCGGTGGTGAGCCAGCCCGGCCCATTATCGAACGGCACCACGACCACGGTGCCGCAAACCCAGATCCAGATCGACGACCAGCATGACCGCAAGCTCGGCATTTTGACCGCGGGCGTGACCTTGCGCGATCTGGTTGCCAGCCTGAACGCGCTGGGGGTGGGGCCCCGTGACCTCATCGGTATCCTGCAATCGATCAAGGCCGCGGGTGCCTTGCATGCGGATTTGGAAATCCGGTGAGCATCGCACCCACCTCCGCGGCCCAGCCCCCCGTGGCCGACATGGCGCGGCTGCGTAAAGCGGCCACCGATTTCGAGGCCATGGCCATCGGTCAGTTGCTGGCCCCGATGTTTGAGACGGTCGACACATCACACGGCTTGTTCGGCGGTGGGGCGGCCGAACAGACCTGGAAGCCCATGCTCGTGGCCGAGTTCGGCAAGCACATCGCCGCCCATGGCGGTTTGGGACTGGCCGAACCGGTGCTGGCCGCGATGCTGCGCATGCAGGAAGCAAAAACCCCGGCACAAGGGAAGATCACCCGATGACACCCGATCCCGTCACCGCGGCCACGCGGTTGGCCGAACTGTTGGTAAGCGAAAATGCCGCGCTGGAAGCCTTGGACATCCAGGGTGCGATGGCCTTGCTGGGCGAAAAGCAGCGGGCTTTGGAGATTTGGGCGGCGCTCCCGTCCGATTGTCTGTTGTCTGCCCGGCCTGACGATCTCGACCAGGCGTTGCAGCGGCTGCGGGCGCTGGCCGATGAAAATCGCGCACTGCTGCGGCATGCGCTGGCGGTGCAGATGCGGGTCATCGGCGTCCTGGCGGAGACGATGCCCCGGACCCGATCCGATGGGTCGTATGGCCCGTCAACACGCTGTGTTCGCCCGTCCGCCTGGGTGTTGGCGGCACGTGCTTAGCGTGATCGTTTGACGGGACGTCACTCGAAAACATGACTCACGTGGCAGAATACCAGAGCTGGCCCATCATCAGACGCGCATCGTGATCGGACCCAGAACGATCATGACGCAGACTGCTTCCGGCGGGTCCCGTGGCATGTTACGCGGTGGGCATGGACGAATTGACCGCGGATTGGTGGCCACACCTGCTCAAGCTGTCGCGAGGCGGCGCGCCTGGCGATCGGGACATGCCGATCTATGGCCCTTTGGTCATGCCGTTCGATCGGCCGGACGGGTGCTTCGTCATTGCCCGCACAGCCCAGTCTCTGGATGGGTTCATCGCCACCCAGGCCGGTGAATCCTATTGGATCAGCGGGGCCGAGGACATTGCCCATACCCATCGCCTGCGCGCGTTATGCGATGCCGTCGTGGTTGGCTCCGGCACGGTGCGGGCCGATAACCCGCAACTCACCACACGGATGGTTGAAGGCCCGAGCCCGGTGCGCGTCGTGCTCGACACCGAACGGCGGTTGGCGCCGCATTACCGCGTCTTCGCCGAAGGGCCGGAAACATTGCTGCTGTGCGCGCCCGATTGCGCCGATGCAACCCCGTGCGGCGCCGCACGTGTGGTGCCGGTGCGCCGCGGGCAGGCCGGCCTCGATATCGGCGCCATTTTGGAAACATTGGTATCACGGGGGTTGCGGCGCATCATGATTGAGGGCGGGGGCATCACAGTGACCAATTTCCTGCAGGCCGGCGCTTTGGACCGCCTGCATGTCACGATCGCCCCCGTGTTGATGGGCGGGGGAATCCCGGCGTTCGCGCTGCCGCCGGTCCGCTGTCTGGCGGAGAGCCAGCGGTTCGGCTGGACCACGCATCGCCTGGGCGCAGATCTGCTGCTCGATATCCCCCTGACGCGCCGGTTATGAGTTCGGCCCGGGCGTTCTGGGCTGTCGCCCCCGGCGAAGGCTGCATCCGGACGGAGGCTTTGCCCGACGCCCAGGACGGCCATGTGCTGGTGCGCACCCTGGCCACCGGCGTGTCGCGCGGGACGGAGGCGCTGGTCTTCGCGGGCCGGGTGCCGGAAAGCCAATATGCCGCCATGCGGGCCCCGCTGATGGGTGGGGCATTCCCATTCCCCGTGAAATACGGCTACTGCGCGGTGGGCCAGGTGGCCGACGGATCGCGGGTCTTTGTGCTACATCCGCATCAGGACGTGTTTTGGGCCCCGGCCGCGATGGGCATTCCGGTGCCGGACGTGGTGCCCAGCCATCGCGCCGTCCTGGCCGCGAATGTCGAGACGGCGGTCAATATCGCCTGGGATGCCGCACCGGTCATCGGTGAGCGCATTCTGGTCATTGGCGCCGGGGTCGTGGGACTAGCGACGGCGTCACTGCTGGCGCGCATCCCGGGCGCTGAGGTCACGGTGGTCGATGTCGATCCCACCCGGGCCGCATTGGCCGCCCGGTTCGGCTGTGCCTTCGCTTTGCCAGCCAGCGCGCCGGGGGATCAGGACCTGATCGTGCATGCCTCCGCAACGGAAGCCGGGTTGCATCTGGCGCTGGATCGTGCCGCGTTCGAGGGGCGGATCATCGAGGCCAGTTGGTACGGTGATCGCGCGCCCTCCGTCCCGCTGGGGGAGGCGTTTCATGCCCGCAGACTCCGGTTGATCGCGTCCCAGGTTGGTTCGGTCGCACCGGCGATGCGGGGGCGGCGGAGTTACGCGCACAGGCTGGGCCTGGCGCTCGATTTGCTCGCGGACCCGGCTTACGATGGGCTGCTGGAGGGGCCGACGTCGTTTGCGGATCTGCCCTCCGCGATGCCACGCATTCTCGCACCGGGCGGGCTGTGCCACGTTATCACCTATGGGAACGAATAGATGTTCAGCCTGACCGTTTGCGACCACATCATGATCGCCCACAGCTTCCAGGGCGAGGAGTTTGGCCCCGCGCAGCGCATGCACGGCGCCACCTATGCCGTCGAAGCGGAGTTTCGGGCGCCGAAGCTGGATGCGCATCAGTTGCTGGTCGATATCGGCCTGGCCAAGACCGTGCTGCGGCAGTTGCTGGATACGGTCGATTACAGCAACCTCGATGAAAATCCGGTGCTGAAAGGCATCAACACGACCACCGAATATATGGCGTTCTACGTGCATGGGTTGTTGAGCGCGGCCTGCAAGGACGGGCGATTGGGTGACGGCGGCAGGGCTGTGACCGGCCTGAAGATTCTGATGCGGGAAGCGCCGACGGCCTGGGCGGCCTATGAGGCGGATGTCGGCTGAAAACCAGGAAAGGAAACGTCATGCGTGTTGTCAGCGTCGAAGACCGCGGCCCGATCTCCATCATCCGGATCAACCGGCCGGAGCGGATGAACGCCATCAACCAGGCCGTCGCGGTGGAATTGCAAGCCGCGTTTCAGGCCTTCGATGCCGATGAGACCAAACGCGTCGCGATTCTGAGCGGAACGGGCGAAAAATCATTCTGCGCCGGCGCCGATGTCTCCGACCTGCCGGAACTGTGGCGCTGCATTCCCAATGTCGGGTTCAAAACCGACAAGCCCATTATCGCCGCGACCACCGGCTGGGTGATCGGTGGCGGGATCGTGATGGTAATGATGTGTGACCTGATGGTTTCGACCGAAAGCACCACCTTCTACTATCCCGAAGCCAAGCTGGGCACGACGGCGGGCGGCATCAGCTCCCTGGTCGCGCGCATGCCGCACAAGCTGGCCATGGAGATCATGCTGCTGGGCACCAAGGTGGGCGCGCAGCGGGCCTATGACGTCGGCTTCGTCAACCGCGTGGTGCCGAATGGCCAGCATGAGACTGAGGCCCTGGCGATGGCTGAGCAACTGCTGGACTCCGCGCCGCTGGTGATCGGGGCGCTGAAGCGGTTGGTGGCGGATGTGATGCCGGTGGGGCCGATCGAACACATGGTCGAAACGGCGCAGGTGCTGGCGCGGGTGAAACAGTCGGCGGACCTGAAGGAAGGCATTGCCGCCTTCAAGGAAAAGCGCAAACCGGCCTTCAAGGGCAAATAAATCTCATATCGAAACGGAGAGCCGCTATGGCATACGGAACAATGATCGCGGCGATGGACTTCTCCAAAGTCGATCCCGGGGAATTCAACGACTGGTATGACGCCGAACACTTCCCCGAGCGCTCGGCGACCCCCGGGTTCCTCACCGCGCAACGCTGGATCGGTGTCGATAATCCATTTCAATCGGTGGTGCCTTACGATCTTGAGAGTCTCGCAGTGCTCGATGGCCCAACCTACCGATCCTATTCCGGCGACAATGCCTCCCCCTGGACGCGGAGGGTGACCGCGCGAGTGGAGCGGATGATGCGCTATACCGGCGTTCAGATGGCGCCGGGCGACGGGTTGGCGCCGACCGGAGCGGAAGGGCTGCTGGTGGTCGCCATGACCCCGTCGCCCGCGGTCGAAGCGGCGTTCAACGCCTGGTACGACGACGAGCATTTGCCGGCTTTGGCCGCCGTGCCCGGCGTGCTGAAGGCGCGGCGCTTCTGCTCATCGAGTGGCCCCGGCCTGAAATATGTGGCGCTCTATCACCTGACCGGGCCCGAGGTCGCGGAATCCGCCGGCTGGAAGGACGCCGCCGGATCCACCCCCATGCCAGCACATGTCCGGGCCGAGATCACCGATCGGCTGCGTCTGGTGTGCCGGCGCTACGTGCGGGCCTGATGCCCATTCAGGAACAGTTGCCCGGCGTGCCGGCGGCGGCGTTCGTCAAACAGGACGCCACGCCAGACCCGCTGTTTTACACCTTCCCACGCTTCGTCACCCATATCGACGACGACGCCATCGCCGTTATTACCCGAATATACCGCGATCGGTTGCCGCCAGGCGGGACGGTCCTGGACCTCATGAGCAGTTGGGTCAGCCACCTGCCCGCCGACATATTCTATACCAGCGTCGTCGGGCACGGAATGAACGCCGAGGAACTGGCGGCGAATCCCCGCCTGTCCCGCTGGTTCGTGCAGGATTTGAACGCAGATCCGCTGCTACCACTGGATGACGTGTCCTACGATGGCGCCTGCCTGTGCGTGTCGGTGCAGTATCTGCAGCGGCCGGTGGAGGTGTTCCGGGAGGTCGCCCGCCTGCTGCGGCCAGGCGCCCCGTTCATTGTGTCATTCTCGAACCGGTGCTTTCCGACCAAGGCGATCGCGGTCTGGCTGCGCTTGTCCGGGGCAGAGCAGCAACGGCTGGTGCGGGCCTATATGCGGGCAGCCGGATTTTCTTCCGTAATTCTGGAAGAAGCGGTGCCGCCGCTCGGTGACCCCGTATGGGCGGTCATCGGCGTGCGGTGAGGGGGTTGCCGCCAAGCGTCCAATACCATCGCGATTTTCCAGGACAGTCCTTTCGGGTTATAGGATCAGCTTCGAATACGCCGCCCCCTATCTGGAGGACACGCTTTGACCAAATACCTGCACACCATGATCCGCGTCAGTTCGTTGGAGGACACCATCGCCTTCTTCGAGGTGCTCGGCTTGCGCGAAATCCGCCGCCGCCCCGACGAGAAGGGCCGCTACACCAATGTCTTCCTCGCCGCCCCCGGCGATGAGGCGGCTGCCGTGGAACTCACCCATAATTGGGACGAAAAGGGTTATACCGGCGGGCGCAATTTCGGGCATCTCGCTTATGCCGTGGACAATATTTACGAAACCTGCAGCGCGTTCATGGCGCATGGGGTGACGATCAACCGGCCGCCACGCGATGGCCGCATGGCCTTTGTCCGCACGCCGGACGGCATTTCCATCGAGCTGCTACAGGCTGGCGACGCGCTGCCGGCAGCCGAACCTTGGACGTCCATGCCCAATACCGGTTCGTGGTAGAACCGGCCGCTTCCCGCACAGGCTGAATCGTGTCGATTGGGTGAGGCGCCCCTCACCCAATCGCGACGTCGGCCAGGTCCGGCTCCCGCAGGAAGCCCGACATCTCCGCGGTATAAAACGGGTTCATCACGGCCGAGCGCCCATGCTCGGTCCAATAATAATTATGCGCCCGCGGGTCGCTCCACACCTTCGTCAGATTGCGCGCGTCCACCAGGCGGTTGTAGCGCCAGAAGGCGTCCGGCTTGACCTCCATCGCGTCGCCACGGCCCAGGACCAGTGTCTCCAGGCACTGGAGCGCGTAATGCGCGACTTTTTCATGGAACGTCGCTACGGTCAGGCCGCCATTGGTGTTCGGACCGTAAACCGACCAGAGATTGGGAAAGCCCGGCATCATGCAGCCGAGATACGCGCGCGCGCCATCCTTCTTCCACAGGTCCTCGAGCTTCTGCCCATCGCGGCCGGTGATGGTCATCGGATACAGGTATTCCGTGGCGTGGAAGCCGGTGGCGTAGACGATGACATCGGCCTCATGCAGCGTGCCGTCTTTGGCGACGATGCCCTGGGGCTCGATGCGCTCGATGCCATTGGTTACCAACGTCACGTTATCGCGGTTCAGCGCATCGAGGATGGAATAGTCCGGGTCAACAACAACGGCCCGAGCCGACCAGACGGGGTGCTTGGGGGTCATGGTGGCAATGAGGGCGGGGTCGGAGAGTTTACGCTCCAGGAACGCGATGCAGCCCTCACGGGCGCGCTTGCTCAGCGGGTTGCAGGCATGCGGATCGTCGAAGTTCGGATCGATCTCCGCCACGTTGGCGATTCGATCCAGGGAACAGGTGCGGGCGCGCATGAAATTGGTGTGGAACGGCAGGTTGCGGTCCAGCCAATTGACCTGCGGCGGGAAGGGGGAGCGGTAGCCGGGCACCGGGAACAGCCATTGCGGCGTCCGCTGGAACACGGTGACGCCGGCGGCTTCCAGCGCGATTTCGGGGACCATCTGGTAGCCGGTGCAGCCGGTGCCGATGACCGCGACCCGCTTGCCCTTCAAGTCGGCCGTCTCGGGCCAGCGCGCGGTGTGCCACGACCCGCCGGCGAAGGTTTCGGCGCCGGGGAATTGGGCGATGTTCGGGCGGTTGAGGAAGCCCACGGCCGTGATGACGGCGCGGGAGCGGATGGTGCGGGCGCCGTTGGGGTCAACGAGGTCGATCACCCACTCCCCGGCGGAGTCGTCCCAGGTCAGGGATTTGACCTCGGTCTCGAACTGGATGTGCTGACGGAGGTTGAAATTATCGGCGACCCAGTCGAAGTATTTGACGTTCTCCCGCCACTCGCAGAACGGGTTCGGATAGGGGAAATCAACCCCGAACAGATGGGTGTAGGATCGGCTGGGCGTATCGACGCGGGCGCCGGGATAGCGGTTCTCCCACCAGGTGCCGCCGACCCCCTTGTTTTTCTCGAGCACGGTGAAGGGGAACCCGGCTTTGCGCAGTTGCAGCGCGGCGTTGAGCCCGCCCATGCCGGCGCCGATAATGGTGACGGTGAAGTCCTTCAGCCGTTCCGGATCGGGTTGCGCCTTCCAATGCAGCGAGCGCACCGAGGGGTCGAGCGCGAGTTCTTCCACGTGATGGCGCAGATCGTCGCCCTCCATGGTGCGGCCGAGCATCAGGCCCAGGCTGGTTGCGAGGCGGTCCGAGGGACCGACAGCGATGTCGCCGGCGCCGCTGTCGCGGTAGGCTTTCAGGAAGTCGGCGCCCTTGCGGCGGAGGAGGGATACGTCCGCTTCGGTCGCGGGGGTCGGGACGTCGAAGTAGCCGGCCATGACCATCTTCACGCTGGTCGCCGCGACCTCCGCATCGCCCGTGAGCTGATAGAGCAGGCCACGCAGCACCATGGGGTCGGCGTGGGCGATCGCGTCGTCGATGGTTGCGTCGTCCGCGGCCAGTAGTTCGTGCCTGGTCATGGTCTTTTTGCTCCTCCGTGTCGTGGTTCTGGCTGGGTGTTTGGGGGCGTGCGGTCAGGTGTGAGGGGTGGCCCCCGGATGGACAGTCAGGTCGGTTATCTGGGGGGGAGGCTATCAGCCATCTGACGGCTGGTGCAAATGCGGGGGGGCCGGTCGGGGGCTGGAGGCCGGAGGCGGTGACCGGCGATCTACTGGTGGGGATCGGAATGAATGCGGTGATCCTGGCGGCGAACGGCGGTGCAGGCGACGCTCAAGGATGATCGGGGCGCATGGCGGGCAGAGGGTTACTTCCCGTCATGGCGGGCGCAGGCCCGCCACCCACGACTGGCGGTGCTCCCTCCAATCGATGGGTGTGAGTTGAGCGTGTTTTCTTTGCCGCTGTCGTGCGACTATGGTACGATCTAACCCCGCACCTGAGGACCTGGGACGATGGCGACGACGACCATCCGGTTGGAGGAAGCCATGAAGGCACGGGTCGCCGCCGCGGCGGAGCGGGCCGGCAAGACGGCGCATAGCTTCATCGTTGATGCCATTTCCCGAACGGTTGAGGACGATGAGGCGGATTTGGCGTTTCATCGCCTCGCCGATGAGCGGTGGGAGACGCTGACGGCGACCGGTGAGACGGTGTCCTGGGATGAGGCGAAGGCCTGGCTGGAGGCTCGGTCCCGCGGTGAGCGGGTGGAAAGACCAATTTCACGTGGGATTTCAAGCATATGTTTAACCCATCTTATTCATCCTGGCCCAGCCCAAGCGCCCGCCCGGGTCATATGGTGTCATACCGAAATAATACACCGCGCGCCTCGCCGATGCTTGCCGTGCCGCGTTTCGAACCAGATTTGTCAGGCGTTGGCGGTGGA
>CAIXEA010000157.1 GCA_903918315.1 uncultured Acetobacteraceae bacterium
CCGAATAATGTAGCGTTATCGTAATTAATTCGATCTGCCCGGCAATCGTTCATCTCCGCCCGCGTCAGATCGCCGCCGGAGAAATCCGCATCGCGCAGATCGGCATGCCGGAACACCGCGCGGTTCAACCGTGCGCCCCGAAAATGGGCGCCGCGCAGGTTCAACAACGGGCCGGCCGCCGGTGCCGCGATCCGAACGTCCCGCAAATCGGCGCCATCCAACACGAAGCCCGCCAGCTCCGGCGCCGGATAATCGTGGGCGTGGGCGAACAGAATAAACCGCAAGACGAGCTCGCTGATCCGCGGACGATACGCCGCCCCCACCCGCCGCAACGTCGCCACGGCCGCGCCGCCGTTTTCCCCCAACAGCATCTGGCCGAGGAAATCCCAGGTCTCGGTGCTGGGTGCGCCGATATCCCAGGCCTCGATCCGGTTATCGCGCAGCGCCCGCAGCAGGTACGCGGCCAGGAAATACTCCTGCAACGACGTATGCGCGAAGCGGAATTCCTTGCCGGCGCCGCCCACCAGGAACGTCGCGGTGCGCAGGTCCTTTTTCAAAAGATTGAGGTCTTTGGTGCGATAGTGCCGAGCAACCTCGGGCGTCGTGTCCATGAAAGCGGCGAGCCAATCTTCCATCTGCCGCGCGGTCCAGCTCCGGCCGCCCGTTTGCCACAAGGCCGCGGCGACATGTTCCATGATTCGCTGCTTGTGATCGATATCGAATTCATGTTTCCCGGAGTCGCGTTCCAGCCAGGATTCGACCATGTGGCGGTACAAATCGACCCCGGTCACCCGCTTGCCTTCCATCTGCCATTGCTCGATCCGTGGCAGCGCGTCGGCGATCAGTTTCAAGGTATACGGACGCCGGGCGAGTTCCGGCAGATTGTGCACGGCCCCGATCGTATCGATCAGTTTGCCGATATCCTGTCCCGGGAAGACCTGCGTCAGATAATCGCGGATCTGATCGTCGTCGAAGGGCAAAAGGATAAACACCCGATAGTCCCGCTCGGTGACATCGTCGCGATCCTCCAACGTCAAATGGGTCTGCTGTTCCCGCAACGACCGGAAATAATGCGTCCGGCAGGTCACCATGATGCGCCCGGGAACCCCCGGTTCCTCCGCGGCTCGGTTGCGCGGCCACAGCGCGGGCGGCAGAATGCGCAACAATTCGCGGGTGAATTCCTGCCCGCCGGTCACCGACAGATGCACAAGGACTTCGTCCAGCCCGTCGAAGATGACCAACGCGCCCTGTGTTCGTACCAGCCGGATTGCTTCCGCCGGCGTCATTTCCGCCTCGGTTTGCCCGCCCGCCCAGGACCGTCGCAGGATCGTCGCCAGAATGGTATTTAAGTCCGGCTTGTCCTTGGCCGCTTCGCCGAGGTGACGCAGGTCGAGATAGATCGGCTGCGGCAGACCCGTCTTGCCGCCTTCGCGCAATTTTTGCAGCTCCAGCGAGAAGGCTTTGCTGGTCGTGGTCTTGCCGATGCCGACGGAGCCGAGCAGGGCGCAGCAGGGGGGCGCGGCTGGGTCGGCGGCCCAGGCGTGCAGAAATTCCAGTGCATCTTCCCGCGGACCGTCGGGTGCTTCGCTGTTGTCCTCGATCTTGCGCATGGTTCCGGTGCGGCCGTGCGGGCGCGCGAAATGCGTGTCGCGCAGGTCGCTTTCCAGCGTGTCGCGCAGCCACTCTTTGGTTTCCTCGGGCGATGGTTCGGGTGCGGACAGGACGATCGGGACGGGTGTTTCACCGAAGTGATCGTCCAGCCGGTGCACGATCGCGGCGAACAAAGCGCTGGCGTATTCGTCCTTGGTCCGGCCGGTCGTGCGTTCCTGAAACGCGGCGACCCCATGGTGGAAAATCTGACGTTCCAGGAGCCCCTTGAAATCGACCTTTCCGCCAAAGGGCAGCCGCTTCAGCGCGACCGGCACGATCGGTTTGTCGAGTGCCATCAGCCGGTGCAACTCGTTCTTCACGATGTATTCGCTGGCCAGGAAGCCGGGGCTGACCAGCAGCAACCCGAAGTCGCAGGTCTCGATCGCCGTTTGGATGGCCGCGTGCCAGTCCTTACCGACGGGGATGTCGCGATCGTGCCAGCGATGGAACACATAGCTGGAACTGATTTTCAGGAATGGTTCCAGGCGCCCCAGCAACTCGACCTTCGCCTTGTCGTCGCTGTGGGCGTAGGAGACGAAATAGGTCACGTCGCGTTTGGCATTGCCGATGGCGTCCTGCGGACTGCGCAGAGTGACCCGCGCTTCCCCTTTATTATGCCGGATGGCGCCGTCGATGGCGTTGTCCGCACCTTCGAACCAGCACCAACGTTCATCGGGCGCAGTGCGGGTTTGGGTGTCTGCTTCGAGGCTGAGTTCGATGGCGGCGGTTTTCGCAGCGGCATTCACCCGCGCCCGGAATTGACGGAATGCGGTCAGGGCGGCGACGCGTTTGCTGGCCGGGAACAGGGCATCGAGCGCCTCGCTGAGGCGGATGCGGCCGTCGGGCTGCATCAAGGGCAGGAGTTTGTTCAGGCGGTCCTGATCGGTTTTGCCGGTTTCGGTTTCGAGTTTGGGGATGGCGCGTTGGGTGGCTTGCTGGGGGAGGGGCACGGCTATTCTCCGCAATGTACGGAGTACATACGTTATCCCAGGTCCGACGTCAATGGCTATTTTTGACGGTATGTATACGTTATCGGGGTGTCGGTGCGGCTGCCTAAATCACCCCATCCCGCGTCAACGTCGCCACCGCATCCGTCCCCAGCCCCAACCTTTCCCCGTACACAACCATATTATGCTGCCCCAGCAGCGGGCTCGGCACCGGGTCGACCCGGTCCGCGCCATGCAGCCGGAGCGGAGAATTCGGCAGAATGACATCCCCCAGCGAGGGATGGTTCACATGCTGC
>CAIXEA010000158.1 GCA_903918315.1 uncultured Acetobacteraceae bacterium
CGCCCGTTTTCTGATCGCGGAGGTCGACCTCCGCGATCAGAAAACGAAAAAAGCAACCGTCAGGAAGGTCTCCGAACACCTGTCAGGACTGTCCCCGGTCTAAACACTTGTCCGGGCCAACCCCGCCCGCACCCTGCCGCGATAGGTGGCCCGGACAAGCCGGGCCATGACGATTTAGAGCACGACAGACGAAAATCGTTTCCGCGATGTGTGAATGCGGAAGGGACAAGCCGGGCCATGACGGTTTAACATTAAGTCTATTGAATCAATGCTCAAACCGGCCGATCACCCGCGACGGTGACGCGGAAGCCGGAGCGGGTGTTGGGCCAGTAGTCCCACATCGCGCGGTGCTGGACGCAGCGGTTGTCCCAGAAGGCCACCGCATTCTCGGTCCAACGGAAGCGGCATTGGAACAGCGGGTTTTCCGAGTGGGTGTAGAGGTAGCTCAGGATCGCGTAGCTCTCATCGCGCGGCACGCCGACGATATTGCGGGTGAAGCCGCGGTTGACGTACAGCGCCTTCTTGCCGGTCACGGGATGGGTACGCACGATCGGGTGTTCGGCGCGGGGGTAGACCGGCGCGTCCACCATGCCGAAGTTCTTGTAGGTGCCGCGGTAGTTTTCCTCCCCATCATGCACGGCGGTCATGCCGTCGAGATAGGCTTTCATCCGGTCTGACAGCGCCTCATACGCGGCATACATGCTGGCGAACAGCGTGTCACCGCCCTTGGGCGGGCATGTCTTGACATAGAGGATGCTGCCCATCGGCGGTTCCGGGTCGCAGGACACATCGCTGTGCCAGCCTTCGCCATTGGCGCGGGGGCTGTCCTTGTCGGCGTGGATGATCATCAGCTCTTTGTGGCCGGCCACGCTCGGCGCGGCGGGGTGGATGTGCAGCTCCCCGAAGTTGCGCCCGAAAGCGAGATGCTGGTCCGGCGTCATGTGCTGGTCGCGGAAGAAGATGACGGCGTTCTCCGCGAGCGCACGGTGAATTTCGTCCATCTGCCGGTTGGAGATCGCGCCGGCCAGGTTCACGCCGCTGATTTCCGCGCCGATAATCGGGGTCAGCTTGTCGACCGCGATGGTTTCAAAGGGGGCGGATTCATCGGCGGCATGGCGGTAGCGGGGGCCATTATTGCCGCGCATGGGGTCCATCATGGGCGTGTTCTCCTTCAGCCGCGTTGAACGTTGGCGCTTCGCACGGGGATGCCGGTCTGTTCGTAGCAAACCTGAGCAAATGCCGCGACACCGTCGGCGATGGTCTTCTTATCCGGCATCGCGAAGCACAGGCGCAGATGCGAGGTGGAATTGTCCGGGCTGACCGCCCAGGCCGGGCCCTCGTTGAAGATGATGCCCCGTTCCGCGGCCGGTTTCAGCAGCTTGCGGGTGTCAATGCCGTCCGGCAGCTTGATCCACAGGAAGATGCCGCCCTTGGGGGCCCACATTTCCGCGCTGGCGCCGAATTCGCGCTCCACCGCTTCGACCATGGCTTTCAGCTTGTCGTGCAGCACGCCGTTCAGGTGCTTCAGATGGCTGTCGAAGTGCTTGGAGAAATACTCCGCCACCACCATCTGATCGAGCGCGCCGGTGCCGCTGTCGCCCTTCAGGGGCAGCAGGCGGCGCATGATCTCCCATCCCGCGATGACGTAGCCAAGCCGCAAAGCAGGGGCCAGGGACTTGGAGAAGGAGCCGATATGGATCACGCAACTCGGATCCAGCGCATAGAGCGCCGGCGGCGCCTCCACGCCCTCCCACAGCAGATCCGCGTAACATTCATCCTCAAAGATCGCGACGTTGTATTCATGCGCCAGCTTGATCAGCGCCAGCCGGCGATCGAGCGGCATGATGGTCGCGGTGGGGTTCTGGATGGTGGGGATGGTGTAGATGAACTTGGGCGTGATGCCCTTGGCCTTGAGCGCGGCGAGCTGCGCCGCCAGCGCCTCGATCACGATGCCGTCGCCGTCGAGCGTCATGCCCTCCACGTTGGCGCCGAGCTTGCGGTAGCGGTTGATGGCGCTCTGGTAGCTGAATTCTTCGCACAGGATGGTATCGCCGGGGCTGATCAGCAGCCGGGCGATCATGTCGAGGCCCTGGCCGGAACCGGTGGTGATCATCACGTCGTCGATGCCGACGGAGAAGCCGCGGAGCCGGTTGGCCCTGTCGGCCACGAATTGGCGCAGGCCCGGATAGCCCTGCGGGCCCAGGCCCAGATTATAGATCGCCAGTTTGGAGCCCTCACGGCGCAGAACCGTGGTCGCGGCTTCGATGAGACCCTCGACCGGGACCTGCTCGGGGTCATTGTTGCCGCCGATAAAGTAGTAGGGCGGGAAGGGCGCCCATTTGCCGGCGGGGTCGGGCAGGCCGTCGCTGTAGAGCTTGCCGTAATCGAAGGCGGGCGAGTCCATTGTCGTTTCCTCGGTCTGATTGCCGGGGAGGTTAGCAACTTCCCACGGGCCTGCCATCCCCCCGGCTGGCGGCTGCTTATGGCGTCGTCACACCATAGGTGGCGAATTTGTTGGCGATGTCCGGGTCGATCTGTTGCGCCGCCGTCATATCACGGGTCGCGTTGGGCCGGTTGTTCACCAGCCGGTAGGCCAGGCCCCGCCCATAGAGGGAACCGGTCAGGCCGGGGTTCAGGCGCAGCGCCGCGTCATAATCCGCGATCGCCTCCTTCGAGCGGCCAAGCTTGAGGTAAACCAGGCCGCGGCTGTCATAGGCGCCGGCATTACCGGGGCTGAGTTTCAACGACGTGTTGCAATCCGCCAGCGCTTGTTCCAGTTTCCCAAGGATGGCGTGGTCCCAGCAACGGTTGTTGTAGGACAGGGCATTGGCGGGATTGAGTTTGATCGCCTGGTCATAATCCGCGATCGCGCGCTCATACTGCCCTTTGTCATCATAAGCGAGGCCGCGATTGTTATAGACCATCGCGTCGTCCGGCTTCAGCCGGATGGCCAGGTTATAGTCCTGAATGGCACGTTCGACCTGGCCTTTTTTCTCATAGGCATTGGCACGGTTGTAGAACAACTGTGCCATCACTGAATCAGGTTCCTGTCCGGTGCCCAGCAAAGCCGCGCAACTGACGATCGCCAGATCGGGGTCGGTTTCATAGGACGCGCAGCGGATGATCTGGCGGTCACGGGTTTCCGCCTTCGCGATGCCGTGAAGGCTGCCTGTCAGGACGAGCGTGATGAGCAATGGTCGCAAGAAGCGCACGATTGAGGCACTCTCCGCAGTCAGGCGGAATCATAACCACTTCGGTCAGATACACAAGCGACACAGCCGAGCGGCGGTATCCCCGGGGGATGCGAGGGGATACCGCCGACCGTTTAAGCTTCGTTGGACTTATCGAGCACCGGCTGGAACGCGGCCGTCGCCTTACGTAATTCTGCTTCCGGATCGGCTCCACCGGCGATGTTGGTCACACCGATGCCGATGGTGTCACGGAATTCCGTGACAGGCACGATGACCGGCAGGCCGGAGCGGGCAATTTTCAGACTGGTTCCGGTCGTGTCGAACCATTCCTGCGGGAAGGCGCTGTTCTTGACGATATCCTCCCGCCCATAGGCCGATAGCCGGGCCGGGGTGCCGGCGCCAGCGCGCAGCTGCTCATATTGCATCGGCTTGCCGGTGATCCATTGCAGCCAGTACCAGGCGGCCTTCTTGTTTTTGGCGGTGGCGGGGATGCCGACGCCTTCGATGAAGGTGGCGGCATGGTGGGCTTTCGGGCCGGCCGGAACGGGGGCAAAGCCGACTTTATCGACGACCTTGGATTTGGCCTTGTCCAGCAGCGGGGCGGAGAAGCCAATCCCATCCCACCACATCGCGGCGCGGCCCTGCATGAAGGTGGTCTGGCACTCGTTCCAATTGAAACCGATGTTGCCGGGCGGGCCGCATTCGCGCATGAGCTGCTGATAGAACTTGCCTGCTTCGATCGCGGCCGGGGTATCGGTCAGCAGTTTCTTGCCGTCCGCGGACACGGTTTCCTGATCGAAGCCGAGCAGGATGTTGTCGAACAGTACCATGTTGGCATTCTTCAGCCCGCGGCCGACGAAACCGTAGATCCCCTTCGCCGGATCGGTCAGCGCCTTGCCCATGCTGAGCAGTTCGTCGAAGGTTTTGGGCGGCGCCTTGAAACCCTTCTCGGCCAGCAATTCCTTGTTGTAGAACAGAATGAACAGATCCTGGTTGGACGGCAGCACATTGATGCGCCCGTCTTCGCCGGTGGCCACACCCATCGCGGGCTTGCTGAAATCGGCCAGATCGAAATCCGGATTGGTCATGCTTTTGTCGGCGATATAGGGGCGCAGGTCCTCCATCCACTTCGCCCGCTCAACCAGGCGCTTCTGGACATGCATGGCGACGTTGACGACGTCGAAACTGGGATGGCCGGTCGCCATCTCCATCGCGACCTTCGGGCGCTGCTGCTGCTCGGGGATCTGTTCGAAGCCCACCTTGATGCCGGTCTGCTCTTCGAAATCTTTCAGGACCCGCTTCGCCAGATCGCCGCGCGGGGATAGCTGGTAGTTGACCTCGATGGACTGGCCCTTGAATTGCTTCCAGTCGAAGGCGGATTGGGCGTTGGCGCGCTCCACGATGGCCGGTGCGGCGAGCACGGCGGCCGAGGTTTGCAGCAGGTGGCGGCGGCGGATCATGATGTTCCCTCCAGGCGTGTTTCGCTGGAGCATAAAGCGTCGATGCGCGCGATGCCAGAGACCCCGGGCAAGCGGGGGAAGGAAGGCGAGGGGCTCCGCGCCCCTGGCCTGCTTTCCTTCCCCGGATATCCCGGTCAGCCGGCCACGCGGTTCAACCCGATACGCGATACGTCCGAGCCCCGTTCAAGCCGCAGGGGGCGGCGGGGCACGTCGCATGGCGCGATGCCGATATCGGCCAGCAGGCGATCATCCATCTGTTGCAGCACCCGTTGCGCCGGCGGCAGCCGCCAGGACAGGCGCGCGCCCCAGAGGGCGAAGCGGTTCCAGATCGTGTCATGGGGATGGGTGTCGGTGCCTGCCATCGGGCTGTCCTTTACCGTCACTGCCGCGCCTGGCGCACAAAGCGGGCGCGGGCAGGCCTATTTGGGCACCTCGGCCCAGGCGGCGCTGTGATCGGGATCACAGAGCGGACGGTGTTCCGCCGCGCCCTGGTTGCCGGGACGCGGGCCGTTGAGTAGCTTCCGGGCCGTATGGAGCCCAAAATGGCTCGATCAGACGTAGCTGGAGCGCCGGACAATGAGCAAGCATGTGATCGCGACAGTGGATGAGATTCCGCCCGGGGCGCGTAAGCTCATGACCGTGCGTGGGCGGCCGATCGCGGTGTTTAATCTGGATGGCGAATATTTCGGGCTGTTCAACCGCTGCCCGCATCAGGGCGGCCCGATGTGTGAGGGCATTCTGACCGGGCTGATCGAATCGAACGAGCCCGGCCAGTATCAATACTCTCGCGCCGGGGAGATCCTGCGCTGCCCCTGGCATGGCTGGGAATTCGATGTGCGCACCGGACAGAGTTTCTGCGAGCCGGGCAAAGTGTCCATCCGCAGCTACCCGATGGAGGTCGCGGAGGGGGAGACGGTGGTGAAAGGCCCCTATGTGGCGGAAACCATCCCCGTGACCGTCGAGGACAAGTACATCGTCATCGAACTGTGACGATGGGCTGGCGCGCGTTGAGCGCGTCCTTGTCGAAGCCGGCGATCTGCTTGTAGCCGGCGGCGGTGCCTTCGAGTTCCGCCTGGGTGAGCACGTCCTCGATCCTTGTAAAGCCATCGGGCGCGCGCTGTTCGACCAGTTGCATCACCTGCTCGGGCCCATTGCCGCGATTGGCCAGCACGATTCGGGCGGTGGCGGGGCGGCGTTCGGATTCGTAGGCCTGTAAGGCGGTTTCGGTCGCGCCGTGGGTCTGGATTTCCCGCGCCAGGACCCGCGCATCGAGGATGCCCTGGGAAGCGCCGTTCGAGCCGATGGGGTACATCGCATGCGCGGCATCGCCGAGCAGGGTGACGCGGCCGAAGCCCCAGCGTGGCAAGGGGTCGCGGTCCACCATCGGGTATTCGAAGCAGAGTGCCGCCGCCTCGATCACGGCCGGCACATCGAGCCAGTCAAAGCGCCAGTCAGCGAATTGGGGCAGGAAGTCGTTCAATTGACCGGGGCGGTTCCAATCTTCCCGCCGCCAGGCGTGATCGGGGTGGAATTTGCGTTCGGCGATCCAGTTGATGGTGGTGCCGTTGGGGGTGATGGGATAGGCGACGAATTTCTGGAACTCGTGCCCGGCCATGATCATGCTGCGCCCGGTCAGGAAGGGGGCGGCGGTGGTAACCCCGCGCCAGAGGATGGCGCCGTTCCAAATCGGCGGGCCTTCATCCGGATAGAGCCGGGCGCGGGCGGCGGAATGAATGCCGTCGGCGGCGATCAGCAGCGCCCCCTCGGCCGAGAGCCGCGGTTCCCCGGTGCGGCGATGGATGAAATGCGCCCGGATGCCGGTGGCGGTTTCGTCCCAGCCCAGAAGATGGTGGCCACTGACGATGGAGTCGGCGCCGAGGCGCTCACGCACCGCGCGCAGCAGGATCATCTGCAGGGTGCCGCGATGGATGGAGAATTGCGGCCAGTGATAGCCGGCGGCCAGGCCGCGCGGTTCGGACCAGATGCGTTGACCATGGCGGGTGTAATAGGCCAGTTCCGCGGTGGGAACGGCGCTGGCGGCGATGGCGTCCTGTAACCCGAGCTCGGTCAGTTCCCGAATGGCATGGGGCAGTACGTTGATCCCCACACCCAAGGGCTCAATCGTGTCGACGCTTTCGAAGACCCGGCAGGGGATGCCGATTTGATGCAGGCTGAGGGCGGTGGTCAGTCCGGCGATGCCGCCACCAGCGATCAGGATCACGCGCGGGCCCCGTTGCTTCAGTGGAAGGTGATGAGAAGCTTGCCCAGGACCAGGATGGTCAGCGTGATATTGGCCCCGATCATCCAGATCATGGTGTCCATGCGTCCGTTGAGCCGATCCATGCGACCTCCGATATCTGTCACGCGCGTGTCGATCTGAACGATGGTTTCGGCGGCCTTGCGGGCCTTGTCGTCGGGCGTGCCGGCAGCCACCAGGGCGTCGTACACTTCAACAACCATCGTGGTCATGATCCTGGCTCCGTTCTTATCAGGTTTCTATGCCCGGAGTCACGACGATCCGGGGCTGTGAACGGACGGGTACACCAAAATAGTTAAAGAAAAATGAACACTACACACACGCAAGTATGTAACGTTCATTTATTGTGTTCGGAAAGCTAGCCCATCTTATTCATCCTGGCCCAGCCCAAGCGCCCGCCCGGGTCATATGGTGTCATACCGAAATAATACACCGCGCGCCTCGCCGATGCTTGCCGTGCCGCGTTTCGAACCAGATTTGTCAGGCGTTGGCGGTGGA
>CAIXEA010000159.1 GCA_903918315.1 uncultured Acetobacteraceae bacterium
TCCACCGCCAACGCCTGACAAATCTGGTTCGAAACGCGGCACGGCAAGCATCGGCGAGGCGCGCGGTGTATTATTTCGGTATGACACCATATGACCCGGGCGGGCGCTTGGGCTGGGCCAGGATGAATAAGATGGGCTAGCGCCACCGTCAGCGAGCGGATCGCCCGGAAATTCTCGGTATGAACGGAACGCAGCTTCATGCATGCTCCATACACCGCCATTTACACCGATCAAAGGGCCCAGGTGCTTCCAACCCCGCAGCCCAGCACGGCAGGTCACTGCTGAACTGGGTGCGGTGCATGATCAGCCTCGTGATCCCCGCGAATACCCCCGCCGGAGCAACCCCACCGGCCAATCTACAGCACGAGGACCCCTACCCGCCACATCTGAGTCCAAAAAGGAAATTTGCCCGCCATTTCACATAGCCGTGCCGGGCGACCACCAGCGCTTCGCATTCGGCCTGGGTCACGCCGCGATCCCATCACGAAGCGGGCGGCCGATCGAGGGGGAGGGCAGCCGTTGGCCATTGTGACGGCTGCTGTTTTTCGCCATGCTGAGGTCGTCCCAGCCACCCGGCGCGGGAGAGAGCGGGTCACACCCCGCCGCCGAAGGCGCAACCGGCCCCCGGAAACGCTCAGGCAAAACGGACCGCGCGGGGAACAGGGATCTCTGGAAAGCCGGTGGGTTCGCCCATCGCACCGACGGCGAAAGGGGCCCGCGCCCCGAATCTCTCAGGTTCCGCGACAGAGGGGGGTCACAATCCGCCGGCATCCCGCCAGCGGGTGACCCATGCGCGGAGTGACCGATGACCGACCTTCTGACCACGCCCCTCGATGCCTGGCACCGCCGTCTGGGCGCCCGCATGGTGCCCTTCGCCGGCTATGCCATGCCGGTGCAATATGACCTGACCGGGCCGCTGGCCGAACGCTGCCGCGGTGGCGTGCTGGCGGAGCATCTGCATTGCCGCGCCGCCGCCAGCCTGTTCGACGTATCCCATATGGGCCAGGCCATGCTGACCGGCCCCGGCGCCGCCGCCGCCCTCGAAACCCTCGTCCCCGGCGACATCATCGGCCTCAAACCCGGTCGGCAGCGCTACACGCTGCTGACCAACGACGCCGGCGGGATCATCGACGACCTCATGGTCGCCAATCTCGGCGATGATCGGTTGTTGCTGGTGGTCAACGCCAGCCGCAAGGACGTGGATTTTCCGCATATCGCCAGCAATCTGCCCAGCGGTGTGGTCCTGACCCCGATGCCGGACCGCGCCCTGATCGCCCTGCAAGGCCCGGCGTCGGCCGGCATCACCGGCGCGGCGCTGTCTTTCATGGGCGTGGCGGAAATACCCGTCGCCGGCATCGACTGCATCGTTTCACGATCCGGCTATACCGGCGAAGATGGTTACGAAATCTCCGTCCCCGCCGAATATGCGGAACGGCTGGCCGATCGGCTGCTGGCCCATGAGGCGGTGGCGCCGGCGGGGCTGGGGGCACGGGATTCGTTGCGGTTGGAGGCCGGTCTTTGCCTGTATGGCAACGACATCGATCACCTCACCAATCCGATCGAAGCCGGACTGACCTGGGTGATCGGCAAACGCCGGAAAATGACCTGGGATTTCCCCGGCGGCGCCGCGATTCGCGATCAGCTCGATAACGGTCCGGCACGATGCCGGGTGGGCGTGCGTCCGGACGGGCGCGCGCCGGCGCGCGGCGGCACGGTGGTTCTGGATGCCGCGGGGACCGAGGCCGGAATCATCACCTCCGGCGGGTTTTCGCCGAGTTTGAACGGCCCGATCGCAATGGGCTATGTGCGGCGGGAACGGGCCGACGATGGGACGGCGCTGACACTGATGGTGCGGGGCAAGCCGCTGCCGGCGCGGGTGGTGCCGCTGCCGTTCGTGCCGCACCGTTACGCACGCTGATGGATGGCGCCGGACAATCGGGTGGATAGGTGCATGCTTCGAATAATCCTGTGTTTGGTATTATGCCTGGGCGCGGCCGGCGCCGCCCGCGCGGCCGTGCTCGAAGTCGGGCCCGGCAAGCCCTTCGCCTGGCCCAGCGCCGCGATCGCCAAGGCCCGCGACGGCGACACCGTGCGCGTCGCGCCCGGCGAGTATGAAGATTGCGCCATCATCACCCAGAACCGCCTGACGCTGGACGGCGGCGGCGGCGTGACCCTGCATGGCCCGGTTTGCAAGGACAAGGCGCTGCTGGTGGTGATCGGCGCCGATGTCACGCTGCGCGGCCTGACGCTGACCAATGCCAAATCCACCCGCGGCAACGGCGCGGGCATCCGCGCGGAGGGCGCCCGCCTGCTGGTGGAGAACACCAAATTCATCAACAACGAAAACGGCATCCTGGGCGCCGGCGAGCCCGCCGTGTCGATCCGGGTCGTCGACAGCGTCTTCACCGGCAATGGGCAATGCAGACCGGATTGCGCGCATGGCATTTACGCCGGCCACAGCGCCTCGTTGCGGGTCGAGCGATCAAAATTCTTCCGTCAAAACGAAGGCCACCACATCAAATCACGCGCGCTCGTCACCGAAATCGTCGATTGCCTGATATCCGATGGCCCGCTCGGCACCGCCAGTCTGCTGATCGACATTCCCAACGGCGGCACCGTGCTGATCGAGCATAATGAAATGGTGAAGGGATCGATGACCAGTAACCCCAGTGCCGCGATCATGATCGCCGGAGAGGGCGAGACGAACCCGAAAGGTCCCATCGAAATCCGGAACAACCATTTCCTGAACCGGCAAGGACGAACCACCGCCTTGGTATTCAATCAGGGGCTGGCGCCAGCCCATTTAACGGCCAACGTCCTGACGGGACTGGTCACGGCCTTGAAAGGCGAGGGCCTGGTGGAAGATCCGCCAGGCCCGGCCGCGGCGGAGAGCGGCCCCCTGGACCGCTCTCACTGATCGGGCAGCGCTTCAGGTGAAGTTGAAGTGCTTCTCGATGTCCTGTTTCAATTCGCCCATGAACAGGTAGTACTGGTAGAAGCCGCCATTGTAGTTGCCATCCTGGCGGCGGTTCTCCTCACCCTCGAAGTTGTAGTAGCCGGGGGTGCATTCCTTGTTGCGGTTGGTCTTGCCGCGGTGCTTGATCACCTCGTCCACCCACCACTGCTCGGTTTCCGGCTTGGCATCGATGGTCTTGTAGCCGTGGTCGCGGACATATTTGACGCAATCCGCGATATGGCCACCCTGCGTCTGGAGCATGAACGTCAGGTTGAACTGGAACGGCGCCTGATACCCGCCCATGATGAACAGGTTCGGGTAACCCTGTGAGTGGATGCCGAAGACGGTGCGCATGCCATCGGCATACTTGTCGTTCAGCTCCAGCCCGTTCTCGCCCCGGATGTCGTTATAGATGCCGGTCACCTGCACCTCGAAGCCGGTGGCGTAGATCAGCACGTCGACCGGATATTCCCGGCCTTCGAAGACCACGCCGCGCTCGTTGATCTCGGTCACGCCCTGGCCGTGGGTGTCGACCAGATGGACATTCGGCAGGTTGAACGCCGGCAGGTATTCGTCATCGTAGCAGGGGCGCTTGCAACGGTGCATGTACCAGGGCTTCAGCGCTTCCGCCGTTGCCTTGTCCTTCACCACCGCATCGACCCGCGCATGGATGCGCATCTGATGCTCGATGTTCTGGTTCTCCTGCCGCTGGATCTTCACCTCCCGCGGTAGCGCGGCCAGTTCGGCCTTCTGCTGTTCCGTGAGCTGCGGGCCCTTCATGTGCTTGGCCAGGCGTTCGGCCTGCCAGCCCGGCTTCAGCGCCGCCGCCCATTCCGGATCGGTCGGGATATCGTCGCGGATGTCGATCGCCGAGGGGGTGCGCTGGAACACATAGAGTTCCTTCGCCGCCCGCCCGACCCGCGGGATGATCTGCACCGCCGAGGCGCCGGTGCCGATGATGCCGACAACCTTGTCCTTGAGGTTGGACAGATCGCGCCCGGTATAGGCGTAGTCGAAGCGCGAGGTGTGGAAGGAATGGCCCTTGAAGGTCTCCATCCCCTCGATCCGCGACAGCTTCGGCTTGGACAGCGTGCCATTGGCGCAGACCACGAATTGCGCCGACAGATTGTCGCCGCGATCGGTCGTCAGGCGCCAGAGCTTCGCGTCTTCGTCCCAGACGGTGGAGGTGATGGTGGTCTGGAAGACCGCCAGCTCATAGAGGTTGTATTTGCGCGCGATCGCCTGGCAATGCGCGAAAATCTCCGGCCCCTTGGCGAAATAGCTGCCGGGCACATAACCCAATTCATCGAGCAACGGCAGGTAATCATAGGCCGAGACGTCGCAGGCGGCGCCGGGGTAGCGGTTCCAGTACCAGGTGCCGCCGACATCACCGCCACGTTCCACGAGTCGGATGCTCTCGACGCCACGCTCGCGCAGGCGCGCCGCGGTCAGCAGGGCGGAGAAGCCGCCGCCGATGATCAGGCATTCGACGGTATCGTTCAGCGGCTCACGCTCGATGATGGTCTCCACCCAGGGATCGACCTCATACTTCGCCAGCTCACCCGTCAGCTCGGAGGTGTACTGGGCGCGGCCATCCGGGCGGTAATTCAGCCGCAGGTCACGCTCTTCGGCGAATTTGCGCTTGATCTCTTCGTAATAGTCCTGCGGTTTTTCGGTCGGGCGCAGCGGGTCGAAGGCCACGCGGACGGCGTATTTGTTGGGGTCTTGAACGCGCTTTTCGGATGGTTTTTCCAGTGTGCTGGACATGCGGTCTTCCCTTGGTTTCGTGCCTTGGCCTGGACCGGCCGGGCGGGAATACCGATTGGTATCCCCATCCACCCGCCGGTTCGATCTGCATCCCGCAAGGTTAACCGGCAATCCGGGGACTGTGCAACTTTTGGGTCCGTGCCGGTCCCGGTTGCCTCCCCGGGGACTGTAATGTTATAAAGTAACCATGATCGACCCGCTCGCCCCCACCGCCAGCGCCGCCGCTCGTCTGCTGCTGGCAGGCGTGATGCTGGCCGGGATCTGGCTGGCTGTCTTCTGGGCGATCCAATGACCCACGCGGCCATCCGCCTGGATCGGCTGACCCTGCGCCATGGTGCGCGCGACGTGGTGCGCGGCCTCAGCGGCCAGTTCGCCCCCGGCAGCCTGACCGCGCTCATTGGCGACAATGGCGCGGGCAAGACCACGCTGCTGCGCGCGATCGCCGGTCTGCATCCCATTGCCGGCGGGACCATCGACCGCGGCGGGCTGGCACCGGCCGGGATCGCGTTGCTGCCGCAGGTCAGCGACCTCGATCGTAGCTTCCCCATCGCCTGCCGCGACGTCGTCGCGCTCGGCCTCGCGGCCCGGCTGGGGCCCTTCCGGGGTATCGGCAGCCATCACCTCCATCAGGCTGACGCCGCCCTCCAGGCCGTCGGACTCCCCGGTTTCGGTCCCCGGCCGATCGGCGCGCTGTCGGCGGGGCAGTTCCAGCGGGTGCTGTTCGCCCGGCTGATGCTGCAGGACGCGCCGGTACTGCTGCTCGATGAGCCCTTCAGCGCGGTGGATACGGATACCGCGGCCGACCTGCTGGCGATCCTGCATGGGTGGCATCGGGCGGGGCGGACGATCGTCACGGTCTTGCATGACCTGGACATGGCGCGGGCGCATTTCCCGGACACGCTCCGCCTGGCGGGGGCGCGGACCCAATGGGGCCCCGGCACCTGGGCGCCGGCGGAAGCCGCCTGATGCACGACCTGCTCGTGGCGCCCTTCGCGCTGGGATTCATGCGCCGGGCCCTCGCGGGCTGCCTGGCGCTGTCCTGCGCCGCGCCGCCGCTCGGCGTGTTCCTGGTGCTCCGGCGCATGAGCCTCATGAGCGACGTCATGCAGCATGGCGTCCTGCCCGGCATCGCGCTGGGGGCCGCCGCCGCCGGCCTGTCGGTCTGGGCCATGGGCCTGGGCGGCATTCTCGCCGGGCTGGCGGTCGCCCTGATCGCCGGCTGGCTCGCCCGCGGCCATGGCGCGCGGGAGGACAGCCAACTCGCCGGCGTCTACCTGATTGCTTTGGCCCTGGGCGTGGCCCTGATCTCGGCGCAGCGCGGCATCGACCTGACGCATGTGCTGTTCGGCAGCGTCCTGGCGGTCGATGACATGGCCCTGTTCGCGATGGCGGGCGTGGCGAGCATCACGCTGCCGGTGCTGGCGCTGATCTGGCGGCCGCTGATCCTCGACAGCCTCGACCCTGGATTCCTCGCCGCCATGGGTGGGAAAGGCGGGGTCTGGCACGCGGTCTTCCTGGCGCTGGTCGTGCTATGCGTGGTGTCGGGTTTCGTGGCGCTGGGAACCTTGATGTCGGTCGGGCTGATGATGCTGCCGGCCATCGCGGCGCGGCATTGGTCCATCGCTTTGGCCGGGCAGATCCGGGCCTCGGTCGCGGTGGCGGCGCTGGCGTCGGTGGCGGGGCTGCTGGTGTCCTACCACACCGACATCCCGGCCGGCCCGGCGATCGTGCTGACCGCCGGCGCCTTGTGGCTGCTCGGCGCGCTGGGCGGCCCGCATGCCAGCCTATGGGCGGCCATGCGGGCTACCGCCCGCCCAAAAACGCGCTAAATTCGCCCGTTCGAACGCACCACCGCCGGGGGCTTCCGCCGATGCCGCATTCCGCGCCCAAAAACCGGCCGCATTCGCGGTTCGACGAGCATTGGCTGCGCTCCATCGGCTTCACCGTCCTGCTGGTCGGGCTGGTCGCGGGCGCCAGCGGGGCGGACCGGGTGCAGATGATCGCCAGTGTCGGCACCTGCGCCATCGGCTTTGGCTTCTTCTACCTCGCTTTTCCCGGCGGGGCGCATTTCGGCATGACGGTGGCCAATTTCCTGGCGATCTACGCCTGCATGTTCGAGTTCTTTCGCGACGCCAATTTCCCGCATGCGCCGCGGCCGTTGATGGTGGCCGGGCTGGCGATGCCGGTGGTCGGATTCATGGTCAGCTGCCTCACCCGCCGCCGCCGGGTCTATGCCCTGATCCGGGCCCGCCAGGTGCGGGAGTTGGATCACCTCCCGCGGCTGACCCGATGGCTGCTGGGCACCTTCGCCGTGGGCGCCGCCTCCTTCGCCCTGCCGGGCTTCGCCCTGTCGCCGGCGGATCAGGGGCTGATGCTGCTGGCGGCGATGGGGATGATCACCCTGTTCGTCATGCTGGCGGTGCGCGACGTGGTGCTGGTCATGGTCGACGTCGCCATGGTCTTCGAAGGCGTCGCCGCCCGGCTCGATCGGCTGGTCATGCCGATGATGGCCTTCCTCACATCCTACGCCCTGATCGTGGTCGTGTTCGGCTGCCTCTACCGGATCGCGGATCTGACGACGCCGTCGCCGCAGTTCTCGCTGCATGGCACGGCGGCGCGCATCACCTTCGTCGATGGGCTCTATTACAGCGTCGCCACCATCACCACGCTGGGCTTCGGCGATATCGCGCCGGTGTCCAACCTCGTGCGCGTGCTCACGGCGGTGGAGGTCGTGTCCGGGGTCATGATGCTGCTGTTCGGCTTCAGTGAGATCATGCGCACCGCCGGTCAGGATCGATCCACCCCTTCATGAAACCGCCATCATCGTGGCGGCAAATGCGCTGCGATGACCTCAGAGGATGCCATGGACTGGACGGGACACAGGGTTTTGGTGACGGGCGGCGCCGGGTTCCTGGGCGCCAATCTCTGCCACGCGCTGGCGCGGCGGGGGGCGCGGGTCACCGCGCTCGACGGTTTTCTGTTCGGCGGCGGGGCCAATCCGCGCAATCTGGACGAGTCCGGGGTTGAGCTGGTGCGCGGCGACATCCGCGACATCGATCTGCGCCCGCTCTGCGAAGGGGCGCACACTATCTTCAACCTGGCGGCGCAGACCAGCCACATGGGCGGCCAGGCGGATCCGCTGGCCGATATCGCGGTCAACGCGGTGGCGCAGGTGCGCCTGATCCAGGCCGCGCGGGAAGCCGCGCCCGATGCCATCGTCGTGCATGCCTCGACCCGCCAGTTCTACGGCCGCACCCAGAAGCTGCCGGTCGATGAGAGCCAGCCCGTCGCCCCGCCCGACGCCAATGGCGTGTCCAAGTTCGCCGGTGAGCAATACTGGCTGCTCGAACATCGCGTGCGCGGCCGCCCGGTCGTGTCACTCCGCCTGACCAATTGCTACGGCCCGCGGCTGCGGGTGCGCGATGCCCGGCAGACCTTCCTTGGCATCTGGATCCGCTGTGTGCTGGAGAACAAGCCGTTCGAGGTCTGGGGCGGCGCGCAGTTGCGCGACATGACCTATGTCGATGACGTGACCGAGGCCTTCATCCGCGCCGCGGAAAACCCGCAATGCCATGGCCGCATCTTCAACATCGGCGGGCCGCCGCCGATATCCCTGGCCGATCTGGCGGCGATGGTGGTGCGGCTGGCGGGTCCGCCGGCGCGGTTCACCACCCGCGAATTCCCCGCTGACCGGGCCCAGATCGATATCGGCAGCTACCACGCCGATGACAGCGCCTTCCGCGCCGCCTCCGGCTGGGCGCCGCTGGTCTCATTGGAAGAGGGGATCGCCCGCACCATCGAATGGTACCGCCCCAGACTGGGAGACTATCTGTGATCCTGCCCGCCAATCCCGGCGCCGGCTACCGCGCCCTCAAGCCCGAGATCGACGCCGCGATCGCCCGTGCCCTGGACTCCGGCTGGTATATCCTCGGCCAGGAAGTCCGATCGTTTGAGCAAGAATTCGCCGCCTGGCTCGGCACCGCGCGCAGCGTCGGCTGCGGCAATGGCACGGACGCGATCGTGCTGGCGCTGCGGGCCCTGGGCATCGGCCCCGGCTGCGCGGTGGCCACGGTGTCGCACACCGCCGTCGCCACCGTGGCCGCGATCGAGATGGCCGGCGCCGTACCGGTCCTGATCGATATCGATCCGCGCCATTACACGCTGTGCCCGGTGGATCTGGCGGCGGTGCTGAAGGCGCCGCCCCCGGGGCTGCCGCCGATCAAGGCGGTGTTGCCGGTGCATCTCTATGGTCAGCCCGTGGATCTGGATGCCATCGGCGCGCTGTGCCGCCAGTACAACCTGTTGCTGATCGAGGATTGCGCCCAGGCGCATGGGGCGCGCTGGCACGGCCAGATGGTGGGCACCTTTGGCGCGGCGGCGACATTCAGCTTCTACCCGACCAAGAATCTGGGCGCGCTCGGGGATGGCGGGGCGGTGGCGATGGCCGATGAGGCCCTGGCCGACAGGGCCGCGGCCCTGCGCCAATATGGCTGGCGCACCCATTACATCAGCGACGACGCCGGCATGAACAGCCGGCTGGATGAGCTGCAGGCGGCGATCCTGCGGGTGAAACTGCGCCATCTGGATGCCGCCAATGACCGCCGGCGCGCCATCGCCGCCGCTTATGACGCCGCTTTGGTCGGCTCCGCGCTGGCCCCGCCCGCCCGCCGCCCGGGCGCGGACCCGGTGTTCCACCTCTATGTCACCCGCTCCCGCGACCGAGCCGCGCATCAGGCCGCCTTGCGCGCCGGCGGCATTGGCACCGGCATCCACTATCCGCAGCCCGTGCATCTGCAACCCGCTTATCGCGACCGCATCGCCCTCGGCCCGGCGCGCTGCCGCGAAACCGAGATCGCATCGTCCGAGGTGCTCAGCCTGCCGCTCTATCCCGAGATGACCGATGCCGAGGTCGGGCAGGTCTGCGCGGCGCTACGCCAACTCTGAACACAGCAGCGCGGGTTGGGGCAGCCGTGCCACGCTGACCGGCGGGACCGGGCGCGGGTGGTCGTGGTTGGGGCCCATCCCCCAGAGTTCAGCCGATCGGGGGAGGGCGGACAGGAGCGCGTCTGGCGCTCGGTCGGGGGAGAAGATCAGCACATCGTCCGGCCGCAACCGTCCGGCCGTCTCAGGCGCCACCACGGGAATCCCCGAGCCGGGCAGCGTCCGTCCCTGGACCCGGGGTTCGGCGTCCGCCACGCAGAGCAGATCCCCGAATCCGGCGCCGCAGCAGGCGAGGATCGTCGCCGCCTCCGCCGTCGCGCCGTAGCCGATGATCCGCCGCCCGTCCCGCAGGCGGCCGTTGATGAACCCGCGCAGCGACTCGATGGACGTCGTCACCTTGGGGGCGAAGGCGGCGTAGGTCTCCGGCCGGGTCAGGCCGGCCGCCATCTCCCGCGCATGCATCGCTTTGACGCTGGGCCGCCGGGCGTAGGGCCCGTGCCGGTGGCCGGCATAAAGCCGCAGCGACCCGCACCAGGGGAGGGCTTCCACATCGAAAACCACCAGCCCGACCGAATACAGGATGCGCTCCGCCACCATCAACGACAGATGCGACCACTGCGTCTGCCGCAGCAGGCCGAAGCGGACCCGTTCCATGAGCCAGAGCAGATGCGGGAATTCGATCACGGCCACGCCGCCGGGGCGCAGGATGCCGGCGAATCCCGCCGCGAAGCCGAACAAGTCCTCCACCTCCGCCACGATCCCGCGTGCCACCAGCAGATCCGCCCGGCCGTGCTGGGCCGCGATGTCCATCGCTGTTTCGGCATTCAAGTGGATGATTTCAGTGGGAATACCCTGCTCGCGGGCGAAGGCGGCCAGCAGCGGCGCGGGTTCGATGCCCAGGACGGGGATGCCGGCGGCACGGAATCCGGCCAGCCCGCCGCCATCCAGGGAGGCGACCTCCATCACCTGCGACTCCGGCCCCAGACCGAACCGCCGGATCATCATCGTCGCGAACGGCGCGGGCGGTTGCGATCGGGCGAAGGGCGCGCCGGGTGTTTGGAGCGCTTGCGGCCCGGCGGCCACCGCCAGCGGCCGATTGGCGCGCTGCACCAGCAGGCAGGACTCACACAGGACCAGCCGCAGGCGATCGACCCCCCCCGCCACCGTCCGGCCAGCAGCCGATCGGCACCTGGTCGAGGGTGAGAAAGGCCCGTGTCTGCTTGTGGCCGCACAGGAGGCAGGGAGACATGGTCATAGCGGGCCCTTGGTTCCGGCGAAACCGCGAATGGGTTCGACGAAGGATGACGGGAAATGGCCATTTTGACCCGCACCACGAAGGGTGAGCGCTCGGCGCTGACCGTTGGCATACAGCCAAAAGGTAAAGAAAGTGTTGTCAGTCGCGAAAAAACTGCATCCCGGCGACAGAAATCGACACCGGCCGCATCGCGGCGGACCAGATGACCTCTGACGGCGCCAGGCGCGCGCCTTGGCACGCCAGCGCCTCCGCCACCAGGGAAGCCGGCTGGATGGAGGCCATGCGCAGGGCGGCCTCCGGCGCCGCGATACCCCAGTCGATGATGTTGCGCACCGCCTGATCCAGGCAGAGCGCGGACCCCGCCAGCACCGGGCTGGCGGGTTCGCGCACGGAGCCGTCGGCGGTGTGTTCGATCGTCATCCCGGCGAAATCGTACAGGCCCGGCGGCGTGGCGGCGGCGGCGGTCGCATCGGTGACCAGAATGCTCCGCTCCAGCCCCTTGGCGCGGATGAGGACCTTCAGCGCATCGCGGGGAATGTGGATGCCATCCGCGATGAAGCTCGCGCTCAGCCCATCGGCGGCGAGTTGCGCCATCAGCGGATTGAGGAATTTGGGCTGCGGCTGCGGCAGCGCATTGCCGAGATGGGTGCTCAGCGTCACCCCGGCGCTGGCCGCGTCCGCGACCACGCCGGCATCCGCATGCGTATGACCCATGGCGACGACGATGCCCTGATCCCGCGCCCAGGCGATCAGCCCCAGGGCGCCCGCGCGCTCCGGCGCCAAGGTCAGGAGCAGGATGGGGCGCGCCAGGCTCTTGCGGATCCGGCTGATCAGCGACGGGTCGGGCGGCACCATCGCGGCGGCCGGGTGGCACCCGGCATAGCCCGGCTCGGGGCTGAGAAACGGCCCCTCCAGATGATAGCCAGGCACCATCACCGGCCCCAGACGGCTCCGTGCCACCGCCCGATCCAGCGCGGCGAAGCGGTCGGCCAGTACATCTTCCGGGGCGGTGATCAAGGTGGGCAGGCAGGCCGTGACGCCCGCCCGCAGCATCGCCCGCAGCGCATGGTCGAGCGCGTCCGGCGTCAGCGCGGTGGTGTTGAAATCCACCCCGGCATAGCCGTTGACCTGCAGATCGAGAAGACCAGTGCCACGCATAAGCCTATTATCACCCATTCGACCCCGGAGGTGCTATGCCCCACGAGACAGTTCGAGGAAGACCCGATGGCCGCGGAAAAACGCCCTGTTTCATCAACGCTCTGGATGGTTCTGTTCGGTCTCGGGGCCATGCTCATCGCCGGCGTGTTCGCCAACACCGATGAGACGGCGGCCATTCCCTACAGCCAGTTCCAGACCTACCTCGATGCCGGCAAGGTCAAGCAGGTCGTCGTCAGCGGCGATACGATCCGTGGCACCCTGACCGAGGCGATGCCGGGCGGCAAAACCCAGTTCACCACCGTCGCGGTGCCGCGCGACCTCGCCGCGGCGCTGTCGAAGCAGAATGTCGAATACAGCGCGCTCGTCACCAGCAGCGCCTTCGGCACCCTGCTGTCCTGGATCATCCCCCCGCTGCTGTTCGTCGGGGTCTGGATGCTGATGTCGCGTGGCTCCGGCGCCGGCGGCATGGCGGGCGGCCTGTTTTCCATCGGTCGCAGCAAGGCCAAGCTGGTCACCGCGGAGACCAACATCAAAGTCGCCTTCGACGATGTCGCCGGGGTGGATGAAGCCAAGGCGGAGCTGCACGAGATCGTCGATTTCCTGAAGCGCCCGGATGAGTTCGGCCGCCTCGGCGCGCATATCCCGCGCGGCATCCTGCTCGTCGGCCCCCCCGGCACCGGCAAGACCCTGCTCGCCCGCGCGGTCGCCGGTGAATCCGGCGTGCCCTTTTTCGCGACCAACGGTGCCGAATTCGTCGAAATGTTCGTCGGAGTCGGTGCCTCCCGGGTACGCGACCTGTTCGAAAAAGCCCGGCTGTCCGCCCCTTGCATCATCTTCATCGACGAACTCGACGCGCTCGGCCGGGCGCGCGGCGCCACGCCCATGGGCGGGCAGGATGAGAAGGAACAGACGCTCAATCAGTTGCTGGCGGAAATGGATGGTTTCGACCGCTCCGTCGCCATCGTGGTGCTGGCCGCCACCAACCGGCCCGAAATCCTCGACCCCGCCCTCCTCCGCGCCGGGCGCTTCGATCGTCAGGTCCTCGTCGATCGGCCTGACAAGATCGGACGGGTGCAGATCCTGGCCATCCACCTCAAGAAGCTCACCCTCGCGCCCGATGTGAAGATGGAGGATATCGCCGCGCTGACCCCGGGCTTTACCGGCGCCGATCTGGCGAATTTGGCGAATGAGGCGGCGGTGGTGGCGACGCGGCGGGGGGGCGAGTCGATCGCCATGGCCGACTTCACCGCCGCGATCGAACGCATCGTCGCCGGGCTGGAAAAGAAGTCCCGCATCCTGATCCCGCGGGAGCGGCGGATCGTCGCCTATCATGAGATGGGCCACGCGCTGGTCGCCCTGGCCACGCCCGGCAGCGACCCGATCCAGAAGGTGTCGATCATCCCGCGCGGCATCGGCGCCCTGGGTTACACCATGCAGCGCCCGACCGATGACCGGTTCCTGATGGGGCTGCATGAGCTTGAGAACAAGATGACCGTGCTGATGGGCGGGCGCGCGGCGGAGATCCTGCTGGGCGACGATATCTCGACCGGGGCCTCCGACGACCTGGCCAAGGCGACCGATATCGCCCGCGGCATGGTGCTGCGTTTCGGGATGGACAAGGGCCTGGGGCCGGTGGCCTGGGATACCGAGCAAGGCCAGTTTCTGGGCCAGCCCGGCGCCTTCTGGCAGCCGCGCCGGTTCAGCGACCAGACCGCGCATGAGATCGACATGGCGGTGCGCGGCCATCTGGAAGCAGCGCTGAACCGCGCGGTCGCCATCCTGACCGAGAACCGCGCCCAGCTCGACACGGGCGCGGAGTCCCTGCTGGCGCATGAAAGCCTGGGTGCCGACGAATTGCCGGCCGTTACGATGCGGGTGGGGTGAGGGGAGGGGTTAATCGGCCGCCGCGTGCTCGGCCTCGTGCCGCTTGACCATCTCGTTGTAATTCTCCCGATACCGGTCGCCGACGGATTTGTGGACCGCCAGCGCGGCTTCATCGCGTTCGGCCTTGGGCGGGTCGATCAGGTCGAAATGCCCATAAGTGTCCTCCCCCCGCACCAGCATCGCGTGCATCCGCGTCGCGCCGGTGCTGCGCACATGGGTGGGGATATAGTTCAGGCCAATGCCAATGCGGCGGTGGACGGCGTTGTTGGGCGCTGAGCGGTGAATGGCCATTTCGTGATGCAAGGAGAATGAGCCCGCCGTCAGCTCCATCGCCTCGATCCCGGTTTCGGCGATATCGGTCATGATGGTCTGGCCGGCGCGGTTGATGCTGTTTTCCAGCCGCAGGGCGGCGTGATGCAGCAGCGTCGGGTTGCTGTTGAACGACACCGCATCCATGCAGCCCGCCTCGTGGTTGGCATCCGCCAGCGCGACCCAGGCGGTGATCAGGTTCTTCGGCTCCAGTCCGAAATAGGCGCCGTCCTGGTGCCAGGCGGCGAAGGTGGCGGAGTGCGGTTCCTTGATGAAGAACGTGCTGGTCCAGATCAGGATATTGGGGCCGATGATGTCCTCCACCACATCGAGGATCTTCGGATGCCGGGCGAGCGCGTCGAACCACGGCGAATGCGCATAAGCGTGGGAGCGCCAGCGGATATCGGCCTTGGCGACCGGGCTGCCGAGCCAGCTTTCGAACCGATCCAGACCGGCGCGGGAATCGGCGAGTTCCTGGGGCGATAAAGCGGGGAAGGGGTACAGAAAGCCCTTCCGATGATAGGCGTCCACTTGCGCCGGGGTCAGCACGTTCATGGGGTTTCCTCCTGCTTTGGACGCATCATGACGCAATCAGCGGGTTTCAGCCAAGCCCGTGAAACCTTGCCACGCATAGCTGCCCTGACAGCGATTTCATCCCATTCGGGGTTGCTTTGGGAGAATGCGCCGCTAGCGTCGCCCCCGGAAACGGCCAGGAGCCCGAGAATGTTGACCCGCCCCATGGCGCGTAACCTGTTGCTGCTCGCGACCTGCCAGGCCCTGGGCCAGGCAGTGAACACAATGATGTTCACCTCGACGGTGCTGTCGATCTCCAGCGTGCTGCATATCGCGGACTGGGCGACGCTGCCGATGACCTTGCAGCATCTGGGCGTGATGCTGTCGGTCTTCCCCGCCGCCGGCCTGATGCAGCGCACCGGGCGCCGGTTTGGCTTCCGCACGGGCTCGTTGTTCGGGATGGTGGGTTCGGCGACCTGCGGCCTGGGCCTCTATTTCGGGCAGTTCCTGGCCATGTGCGCCGGCGGGCTGATCCTGGGCTACGCGGTGGCCAATCTCCAGATGTATCGGTTCGCGGCGGTGGAGCTGGTGGACAGCGCGCTCCGCCCCAAGGCCATCGCCTGGGTGACGGCCGGCGGCGTGGTGGCGGCGATCCTGGGGCCGACCTTGGCGCGGGTGACGTATGACCAGTGGGTGCCGATGTATACGGCGACCTATGCGGCGATGGTGGCGATCCATGCCACCGTCTTCACGGTCATGAGCTTCATCAAATTTCCCCCCGTCCCGGCGCCGACAAAGGCCGAGGGCGTGGCCCGCCCGCTGCGCGAAATCGCGATGCAGCCCGATTTCGTGGTCGCGGTGGTCGCGGCGATGATGTCCTTCGGCACGATGTCGTTCCTCATGAGCGCCTCGCCCCTGGCCATCGTCGCCTGCGGCCTGCCGCAGACCGAGGCGCAGTCGGTCATTCTGCTGCATGTGCTCGGCATGTTCGTGCCGGCCTTCTTCACCGGCACCCTGATCACCCGGTTTGGGGTGCTGAACGTCATGCTGCTGGGCGCGCTGGTGCTGATGACGGGCGTGGGGGCGGGGCTGCTGGGCGTGGATGTGTGGAATTTCCGCATCGCGCTGATGCTGAACGGCGTGGGCTGGAACTTCCTGTTCGTGGGCGCGACCACGCTGGTGACCACCACCTATCGCCCGGCCGAGCGCGGCAAGGCGCAGGCCCTGAACGACTTCCTTGTCTTCGGCACCACGGCGACCTGCAGCCTGCTGGCGGGCCTGCTGCAAAGCCGGCTGGGCTGGGCGCCTTTGAATATGCTGTCCTTTGTCCTCATCGGCACCGCCGGTCTGGCGGTCAGCTGGCTATGGCTGCGCCGCCGCCAGGCGGCCTTCGCCTGACGCCGGGGGCGCGGCCAGGGGGGGGATTGAGAACGGCGGGCGCTTTGCCCGACAATGACGCCGCAATGGCCCGGGCAAGACGGGCCGTCTCGGAGGACCCAAACATGGCCCAGCAGCAGACCAAAACGCCCAGCCGTGAGGTCATGATCCTCAATGGCCCGAACCTGAATCTGCTGGGCAAGCGCCAGCCGCATATCTATGGCCATGAAACCCTGGCCGATGTCGAAGCCGCCTGCCGCCGGCTGGGCGGTGAACTCGGACTCGGCATTCGCTTCCATCAGAGCAACCGAGAATACGAAATCATCGACTGGATCCATGAGGTCCGGGAAACCGCCGGCGCGATCATCATCAATCCCGCCGCCTTCACCCATACCTCCGTCGCGATCCTCGACGCGCTGGCAACCTGCGAGTGCCCGATCATCGAGGTGCATATCTCCAACGTCCATAAGCGGGAGGCGTTTCGCCACCATTCCTATGTCTCCGCCGTGGCGACGACGGTGATGGCCGGGGCCGGAACGCACGGGTATCAACTCGCGCTCCGGCATGTGGCGCATCTGATCGGGTCGGATATCTAGGAGCGGACGAAACCATTGACTCAGCCTCCCACCGTCATGGCCCGGCTTGTCCCTACCGTGTTTACACATCGTGGAAACGAAAATTCGTAAGCCAAACAAAGGGACTTCTAACACGTCATGGCCCGGCTTGTTGTTTAGACCGGGGACAGTCCTGACAGGTGTTCGGAGACCTTCCTGACGGTTGCTTTTTTCGTTTTCTGATCGCGGAGGTCGACCTCCGCGATCAGAAAACGGGCGAAA
>CAIXEA010000160.1 GCA_903918315.1 uncultured Acetobacteraceae bacterium
ATTCCCAACATGCCGGAACAAAGGTTGCGGCCCCTCATCGAAAAATACGCGGAATTACTCAATCAAAACAGCCTCTTCACCCAAACTTTCGGCCTTATCTAAAATGAGGGGATGGCTGAGGTCTGGGATGGCTCGATTGATAGATGCACACACCAGAATCATTTGATTCGCGTGCGGCCAAGCTTGGGTTCACTGACGCCGGAGTACGTTGAGACGTTTCTCAACAGCGATGTCGGTCGAAGGATTCTGATCCAGAATGGCAAGACCACTTCAGGATTGAATACGATCAGCACGCGAAATGTGAAGGAAGTAAGGATTCCCCTTCCCCCAACAGGCTTGCAAGGTGTCTTCGCCGAACAAGTCCAACGCATCGAAGCACTCGCCCGCCATCTCGACGCCGCCGCCGCCAAGGCTGAAGCCATGGCCGCCGGGTTGTCGGCGGAGGTGTTCGGATGAACGCGCCCGTTCCCGCCGATACCGTGCCTGACTACCAAAGCCTGATGCTGCCCGTGCTGCGGGCCGCCGCCGCCGGAGAACGGCGCATTGGCGCGGTGGTGCAGGGCCTCGCCGAAGAGTTGGGGCTGAGCGAGGCGGCGCGCGCCGCATTGCTGGCCTCGGGCCGCCAGACGATATTCGCTAACCGCGTCCATTGGGCCAAGACCTACCTCGCCAAGGCCGGGCTGGTGGAGGCGACAAGGCGGGGCCATTTCCGCCTGACGCAGCGGGGCGCCGACGTAATCGCCGCCAACCCCGAACGGATCGACAATCGCTTCCTCAGCCGGTTCGAGGAATTTCGCCAATTCAGCGACCGATCCGCCCAGTCAACCGACGACGAGGTCGTGCCCGAACCCGCCGACGCCGCCGAGCAGACGCCGGACGAGATCATGCGCGCCGCGCATCGGCGGATCGAGGCGGCGCTGGCCGAGGACCTTCTGGACCGCGTGCGCGCCGCGCCGCCGGATTTCTTCGAGCGCTTGATCGTGAACCTGCTGCTGGCCATGGGCTATGGCGGTTCGGCGGCCGATGCCGGTCGCGCCCTCGGCCGCAGCGGCGACGATGGGGTGGACGGCGTGATCGATCAGGACGCGCTGGGTCTCGACCGGGTCTATATCCAGGCCAAGCGCTACGCCGCCGGCAACAGCGTGGGGCCTGGCGCGATACGCGACTTCTTTGGCAGCCTGGACCGGCACAAAGCCGCGAAGGGCCTGTTTGTCACCACCTCAGGCTTCACAAGCAGCGCCCGCGAAACCGCCGACTACTTGAGCAAGCGCATCGTCCTGATCGACGGCGAACAACTGACCCGCCTGATGATCCGCCACAACGTGGGCTGTCGGATCGAGGAGGTCCTGCACGTCAAGAAGGTGGACGAGGATTTCTTTGAATAGCGAGGCGGGCGCCGTTTGTGGTCGATCATCGAGATGAAGAAATAGAGACCAACCGCATCCGCGCCCGTCTGGCGTCACTCGAAGCCGAACGGGCCGAACTCGAAGCTTCACTTGCGGAAATCGAGCGGCGGACGGCCGGAGCGCAAGCTATCAATGCTTGCTCAATCGTGGCCGCGAACATTCCGACCGTCACCACGGCATCGCCAACAGCCGACAAGGTTGCGCTCTTCCGACGCCTCTTCGCCGGCCGATCCGACGTGTTTCCGCTCCGCTGGGAGAACGCAAAGACGGGAAAGGCGGGCTATGCGCCCGCCTGCGCCAATGAATGGATCGGAGGCGTTTGCGGCAAGCCGCAAGTGAAATGCGGGGACTGTCCCAATCAAGCCTTCATTCCCGTGTCGGACGAGATCATCGACAAGCATCTGCGGGGCGGCGATGGTCCGCGCGGCTTTGTCGTCGGCGTCTATCCGATGCTGCCGGATGAAACCTGCTGGTTTCTGGCCGCCGATTTCGACAAGGAAAGCTGGGCGGCCGACGCTGCGGCGATGGTTGAAACCTGCAAGGCGAAAGGCGTGCCCGCCGCCCTCGAACGCTCCCGATCCGGCGCCGGCGCCCATGTCTGGATCTTCTTTTCGGAACCGGTCCCCGCCCGCGCCGCCCGCCAGCTCGCCGCGGCGATCATGACGGAGACGATGGAGAGGCGGCCAGAAATCGGCTTCGCCTCCTATGACCGCTTCTTTCCAAGCCAGGACACCATGCCGGTCGGCGGCTTCGGCAATCTGATCGCCTTGCCCTTGCAGCGCAGGGCGCGCGAACACGGAAACAGCGTCTTCATCGATGAAGCCCTTCGACCCTACGACGATCAATGGGCGTTCCTCTCGTCGGCGCAGCGTCTGTCCGCCGCCGCGGTCTCGGACCTGGTTGCCGACGCGGAGGCGCGGGGCCGGGTATTGGGCGTGCGCATGCCGGTGGAGGATGAGGACGCCGA
>CAIXEA010000161.1 GCA_903918315.1 uncultured Acetobacteraceae bacterium
CAACCAGCGCCCAGTCGTCGTCCGTCATCCGTGTCAGCATGGTCGGCTCCCTGAAACCGACCTCCTATGAGTCAGACAACAGAGCGCGCCGGAATCCCCAAAAATGGCATATCAGGGATTCCGTCCACACGGCCTAATGCGCCTCGGCCCAGCTCTTCCCAATCCCGGTTTCCACCACCAGCGGCACCGACAGCGTCGCCGCATGTGCCATCACATCGCGCAGCAGCGCGGCCAGAGCCTCGGCCTCGGCCTCCGGCGCCTCGAACAGCAATTCATCGTGGACCTGCAGCAGCATGCGGGACTTCAGCCCCGCCGCCGCCAAAGCCGCCGGCAGGCGCACCATCGCGCGCTTGATGATATCCGCCGCCCCGCCCTGCAACGGGGCGTTGATCGCCTGCCGCTCCCCATAGGACCGCCGGGCCGGGTTCTTGTCCTGAATCCCCGCGATCCAGCACCGCCGACCAAACGGGGTCACGACATAGCCCTTCGCCTGCGCCTCTTTGCGTGCCCGCTCCATATAGGCGCGGATTTCCGGGTAGCGCACAAAGTAACGATCAATATAGCCCTTCGCCTCCCCCGGCCCGATGCCGAGCTGGCGGCCGAGGCCAAAGGCGCTGATGCCATAGATAATGCCAAAATTGATCGCCTTGGCGCGGCGGCGGGTCATGGAGTCCATCCCCGCCATCGGCACCCCGAACACTTCGGATGCGGTGCGGGCGTGAATATCCTCCCCGCGCGCGAAACTGTCCTTCAGCGCCGGGATATCCGCCACATGCGCCAGCAGCCGCAGCTCGATCTGGGAGTAATCGGCGCTCACCAGCACATGCCCGGGTTCGGCGATGAAGGCGCGGCGGATGCGGCTGCCCTCCTCGGTGCGGATGGGGATGTTCTGCAGATTGGGATCGGTTGACGACAACCGGCCGGTCGCGGCGATGGCCATGGCGAAGCTGGTATGGACGCGGCCGGTTTCGGGGTTGATCTGATCCACCAGCGCATCGGCATAGGTGGATTTCAGTTTCGCCAGTTGCCGCCATTCCAGGATGCGCGACGGCAGCTCGTGCCCCTGATCCGCCAGGCCCTGCAGCACCGAGGAATCCGTCCCCCAGGCGCCGGTTTTCATCCGCTTGCCGCCCGGCAGCTTCATCTCGTCGAACAGTACTTCGCCCAATTGCTTCGGGCTGCCAACATTGAAGACGTGGCCGGCGAAGCGGTGGCAATCCGTCTCCATCACCGCCATGCGTTCGGCGAAATCCACCGACATGCGCTTGAGGTCGTCGGAATCGACCTTCACCCCCGCGCGCTCCATGTCGATCAGAACGGGGATGAGCCGCCGCTCGACCTGCTCATACAGCGCCAGCGACTGGTTCACCCGCAGCGTCGGCCGCAGAATGTTCCATAGCCGCAGCGTGACGTCGGCATCCTCCGCCGCGTACGCCGTCGCCCGATCAAAGGCGACCTGAGCAAACGGAATCCGGCTCCGCCCGGTCCCCGTCACCGAATCATAGCTTATCGGCGTGTGCCCCAGATGCAGGGCGGACAGCTCGTCCATGCCATGGCCATGCAACCCGGCCTCCTGCGCATAGGACATCAGCATCGTGTCATCAATCGGCCACGGCACGGGGAAACCAGCGCGGGTCAGCACCATCATGTCGAACTTGGCGTTCTGCAGGATCTTCAGAACGGACCTATCGGCGAACAGAGGTCCCAGAACCTCGATCGCGACGGCGGGGCGGAGTTGTTCGCCCAGCACCTCATGCCCCAGCGGCACGTAGCAGGCCCGGCCGTCTGCCGTGGCCATCGACAGCCCAATCAGATGCGCGCGGGTGGCATCGAGCCCATCGGTTTCGGTATCCAGCGCGAACCGGCCCGCCGCCGCGGCTTCCGCCGCCCAGGCGCGCAAGGCCTCTTCGGTGGTCACGGTCTCATAAGGTCCGAAGCCGGACGCAGCCTGTGCCGCGCCACCCAGCCCCAGATCCCCCTGAGGCGGCGCTTCCATCGCCGCCGGTGCCGGGGCGGAGGCCGGAATCTCCAGCCCCAGCCGCGCGATCGTGCTGCGGAAGCCCTGTGCCTGCAGCCAGCCGACAAGCGCGGTCTTATCGGCGTCCTTCACCACCAGCGCCTCAATCGGCAGCGGCAGCGGCGCGTCGTCGCGCAGGCGGACCAGTTCGTAGGAAATGCGGGCCTTTTCGGCATGCTCGATCAGCGAGTCGCGCCGCTTGGACGGCTTCATCGTTGGCGCGGCGGCCAGCACCGCCTCCAGCGTGCCGAATTCGTTGACCAGAGCGGCCGCGCCCTTGGGGCCGATACCGGGCACGCCGGGGACGTTGTCGGTGGAGTCGCCAATCAGCGCCTGCACCTCGATCATCTTCTCCGGGGCGACGCCGAATTTCTCCATCACCTCAGCGAGGCCGATGGGCTTCTTCTTCATCGGGTCCAGCATCGCGACGCCAGGCCGGATGAGCTGCATCAGGTCCTTGTCCGAGGACACGATGGTGGCGGTGCCGCCGATACCGGTGACCGCGGTGGCGTAGGCGGCGATGAGGTCGTCGGCCTCCCAGTCCGGCAGCTCGATCGCCGGCACGCCAAAGGCCTCCGTCGCCTCACGCACCAGCGCGAATTGCGGGATCAGATCCTCCGGCGCCGGCGGGCGATGCGCTTTGTACGCCTCGTACAGCCGGTTGCGGAAGGTGAAGCGCCCGGCATCGAAGATCACCGCGATATGCGTGCCGGTATGGTCCTTCAGCAACTGCGCGAGCATGTTGGTGAAGCCGAACACCGCATTGACCGGCGTGCCGTCCGGGCGGGTCATCGGCGGCAGCGCGTGATAGGCGCGGAAGATGAACCCCGACCCGTCGATCAGGACCAGACGCGGCGCATTGACCGCCGCGGCGACCATGAGGTTAGTGTCCGGAGCCGTGGCCCGCTCCTGCGTTCAGCACATAGAGGCGCGAGCAATAGGGGCATACGACCTCCTGCCCCTCGATATGCAAATAGACGCGGGGATGGCCGAGCGCGGTATTGCCGCCATCGCAGGCGACGGTGCGGTCGTCCACGTGGATGACCTCGGTATGGGTGGCGGCGCCGTCGGGCATGGGGATCCTCTGCTGGTGCGGAAAGCGGCGCGAGCATAGCGTGAACGGGAATGCATTCAACCATGGTGCCCAGACTGATATGTTCGCGCGCTTAGGGCTCCTGCTGGCGATGCTGCTGGCGGGCTGCACCACGCAGCTGGCCCCGCCAGGACCACCAATCATGACTGAAACCGTGACCGACGATGCCTTCGTCATGCCCGATGGGGCCCGCCTGCCCTTCCGGTCCTGGCTGCCGGAGGGCGAGCCCACCGCCGTCATCCTGGCGCTGCACGGCATGAACGACAGCCGCGACGCCTGGGAATATCCAGCCCCCGCGTTCGCCCAGGCCGGATTCGCGGTCTTCGCCCCCGATCAACGCGGCTTTGGCGCCACCGCCTCCCGCGGCCTCTGGGCCGGGACCGAGGGCCTGGTCAACGACGCCCGCGCCATGGCCCGCCTGCTGCGGGCCCGCTATCCGCGATCCCGGCTGATCCTGATGGGGGAGAGCATGGGCGCCGCTGTCCTGATCTGCGCCGCCACATCGGACGCACCGCCGCCGGCCGATGGCTACGTCCTGATCGCCCCGGCGGTCTGGGGCCGGGCGAAGATGAACCCGTTCCTGCGCGCCTTGCTCTGGACCGCGGCAAAGACCGTGCCCGGCTGGCGGCTGACCGGCAGCGGCATGGTCCGCATACTGGCCTCCGACAACCGGGATGCATTGGTGCGTCTGTCCACCGACCCCCTGACGATTCACGGGACCCGGGTCGATGCCGTGCGGGGGCTGGTGGACCTGATGGACGCGGCCCTCGCGGCGGCGCCGTCATTTCGGGCGCCGGCATTGTTTCTTTATGGCGGCAAGGACCAACTGGTCCCGGCCCGCGCCACCGCCGCGACTTGGCGGGCCTTGGCGGACGGGCCAAGGACGCCCCTAACGCGCGCGTTCTATCCGGCGGGCTACCACCTGCTCCTGCGCGACAAAGGCCGCGCGGAGCCGATCGGCGACATCGTGACCTGGATCGCGCATCCCGATTATGGCGGCTTGCGCTCGGGCGCGGACCAGGCCGCGCGCGCGTGGATCGCGGCCCAGCCCTGAATCCGCTCACGCCCCCGGCAGCGGCCGCCCCTTGCGGGCGATGAAGTCGGGAAAGGCGTTTTCGGCGCGGGCGCCTTGCATGACATGGGTGGTGTAATCCACCTCCGCCGCGTACTGGCCCGCCAGATCCTGGCCAAGCTGTTTCAGCATCAGCGCCTTGATCCCCATCACCGCGCCGCGATGGCTGCCGGCGATCAGCTTCGCCAGCCACATCGTCTTCGCGCGCAGCTCGGCGCGCGGCACGAGATGGTTGAGCAGGCCGATACGATAGGCTTCCTCGGCTTCGACGACCCGGGCGGAGAACAAGAGCTCTTTGGCCACCGGCCAGCCGACCTGATTGGGGAGCGACCAGGTGCTGTTGATGCGGCCATAGGCGGCGGCGAGGAAGCGGAACTTCGTGCCCTCACACCCCACGCGCATGTCCATCGACGACGACAAAACCCCCGCGCCGCCATAGGCCAGGCCGTTCATCATCCCGATCGTCGGCTTGGTGCAGGCGCCGACATCGAAAGCGGAATGGCCCGAGGTCATCGCCGCCTGTTGCTCCAGCGTATAGAGCTTGTCGTCGGCGCGCTGCTCGTGGATGTCGCCGCCAGCGGAGAAGGCTTTCTCGCCAGCGCCGGTAAAGACGATGCAGCCGACATCCGGGTCGGCTTCGAAGGCGTGCATGGCGTGGTGCATCTCGCGCACCAGCTGGCGGTTCATCGCGTTCAGCACATCGGGCCGGTTCAGCGTGATGATGCCGACGCCGTCTTCGACCTCGGACAGGATGCATTCGTACGCCATTGGGGTCCTCCTGGGGGTGATTGGCGGTCAGGCTGTCACGCCTCGCCGAATGTGACCAGGACCTGGCCTTCCTGCACCGTCTCCCCGGCGGCGCAGGTCACGGATGCGACAACGCCATCGGCGGGGGCGGCGAGGCGGAAGACGGTCTTCATCGCCTCCAGCACCACCAGAACTTGGCCCTTCGCCACGGTGTCGCCCACCGCGACATTCACCTGCGTCACCTGCCCGGGAATGGCGGCGATCAGCCTGTCGGCGCCGTCCTCGTCATCGTCGGACACAGCGACGGGGTCGAGCAGGCGCAGGCGCCAGGTCTCCCCATCCTGGCGCACCGCGCGAATTTCGCCGTCGCGCGTGACCGACAGCCGCTGGCGGGCGCCGTTCAGAACGATGTCGGTTTCCCCGTTCGCTGCGCGGGCGGCGAAGCCGGTGAACAGATGCTCACCAATCCCGAGCCGCCAGTTCGCCCCGGCGCGGGAGACATGGACGGGATGGGCGTCATCGCCGTCCTTGAAATCCAGCGTCCGGCGATGCACCGAATTGACCCACCAGCCATCGCTGGCATGCCAGGGCGAAGACGGGTCGCCGCTGGCGGCGGCGGTCACGGCGGCCTGTTCGGCCTCGGTCAGCAATTCGGCCAGCGCCAGCGCGGCGAGGACCTCCGCCGGCGGCGCGGACTGGCCGCACAACAGCGTGGCGCCTTCGCGCGCGATGAAGCCGGTGTCGATGCCACCGGCCTCGAAATCCGGATGCGCGGCGATGCGGCCGAGCAGATCGAGGTTGGTGACCACCCCGGACACGTCGCAGGCCGCCAGCGCGCGACGCAGCAACTGCAACGCGGCGGCGCGATCCGGCCCGTAGCAGATCAGCTTGGCCAGCATGGCGTCGTAATGGATCGACACCGCGTCGCCGGTGGCGAAGCCGGTATCGATGCGCACACCGTCCGCCGCCTCGGGCATGCGGAACAGGCCCAGACGGCCGATGGAGGGGGCGAAGTCGCGGGCGGGGTCTTCGGCGTAGATGCGGGCTTCGAAGGCGTGGCCGTTCAGGTCGATCTGCTGCTGCATGGCGGGCAGCGGTTCTCCGGCGGCGACGCGCAACTGCCATTCGACCAGGTCGAAGCCGGTGATCATTTCGGTGACCGGATGCTCGACCTGCAGGCGGGTGTTCATTTCCAGGAAGAAGAATCCGTGTTCGTCGGCCACGAATTCGACCGTACCCGCACCGGTGTAACCGACCGCCTGCGCCGCGGCGACGGCGGCGGCGCCCATGGCTTCGCGCTGCAGCGACGACAGGCCGGGGGCCGGGGCTTCCTCGATCACCTTCTGATGACGGCGCTGGGCGGAGCAGTCACGCTCGAACAGATGCACCGCGTTACCCTGGGTGTCGGCGAAGATCTGCACCTCGATATGGCGGGGGCGTTGCAGATAGCGCTCGATCAGCACGCGGTCGTCGCCGAAGGACGACGCGCCCTCCTGCTTCGCGGACTCCAAAGCGGGGGCGAAATCGGCGGGGTCGGTGACCACCCGCATGCCGCGCCCGCCGCCGCCAGCGACCGCTTTGATGACCACGGGAAAGCCGATCCGCACGGCCTGGTCGGCCAGGAATTCGGGGTCCTGGTTGCCGCCGTGATAGCCGGGGAGCAGTGGGACGCCGGAGGCCTCCATCAGAGTCTTCGCCGCCGCTTTGGAGCCCATGGCGCGCATGGCGGAGGCCGGCGGGCCGATGAAGACGATCCCGGCTTCGGCGCAGGCATCGGCGAAGGCCGGGTTTTCCGACAGGAAGCCGTAGCCGGGATGGATCGCCTCGGCGCCGGATTGGCGGGCGGCCTCGATGATGCGGGCGATGTTCAGGTAGCTGTCGCGCGGCGGCGCGGCGCCGATGGGCAGGGCTTTGTCGGCGGCCTTCACGTGCAACGCGTTGGCGTCGGCGTCGGAGAAGACGGCCACGGTTTCGATACCCATGCGCCGCGCGGTGCGGGCGATGCGGCAGGCGATTTCGCCGCGGTTGGCGATCAGGATGGTGCGGAACATGGTCAGGTCCGTGCGGTTATATCGGCTTTGCGGTGGCACCGCTGCTTATCGTCATCCCCGAGTTTCTCCCGGGGACCCATCGCGGCATTGGCGGACACCTTGGTCCCCGGGACAAGCCCGGGGATGACGCGGGTGCGGATATGCGCCGCATCGTCACATCCGGAACACGCCGAACCGCGTCGGTTCAATCGGCGCGTTCAACGCGGCCGATAGCGCGAGGCCCAACACCCGCCGGCTGTCGGCGGGGTCGATGATGCCGTCATCCCATAGCCGCGCCGTCGCATAATACGGATGCCCCTGCGTTTCGTACTGCGCCTTGATAGGGGCCTTGAAGGCTTCCTCGGCTTCGGGGGACGGAAACGTCCCGCGCACGGTGGCCAGCACGCCGGCCGCCTGCTCCCCGCCCATCACCGAGATGCGCGCGTTCGGCCACATGAACAGGAAGCGCGGGTCATAGGCCCGGCCGCACATGCCGTAATTCCCGGCGCCATAGCTGCCGCCGATGATCAGGGTCAGCTTGGGCACCTTGGTGGTGGACACCGCCGTCACCAGCTTGGCGCCGTCCTTGGCGATGCCGCCGGATTCATATTTCCGCCCGACCATGAAACCGGCGATGTTTTGCAAAAACAACAGCGGGATGTTGCGCTGGCTGCACAATTCGATGAAATGCGCGCCTTTCAGTGAGGACTCGCTGAACAGGATCCCGTTATTGGCCACGATCCCAATGGGCATCCCGTACAGATGCGCGAAGCCGCAGACCAGCGTCGTTCCATACAGGCGCTTGAACTCATCGAATTCGCTGCCATCGACCAGGCGGGTGATCACCTCCCGCACGTCGTAGGGATTGCGCACGTCGCCGGGGATGACGCCGTAGAGCTCCGCCGGATCGTAATGCGGTTCGGCCGCCGGTTTCAGGGCCAAGGCGGGGCGTTTGCTCCGGTTCAGGCCCGATACGATACGGCGGCAGATCGCCAGCGCATGCCGATCATCGCGAGCGTAATGATCGACGACGCCGGAGGTGCGGGCATGGACGTCGGCGCCGCCGAGGTCTTCGGCCGACACGATCTCCCCGGTCGCGGCCTGAACCAGCGGCGGGCCGCCGAGGAAGATGGTGCCTTGCTTGCGGACGATGATGCTTTCATCGGACATCGCCGGGACATAGGCGCCGCCGGCGGTGCAGCTGCCCATGACGACGGCGATCTGCGGAATGCCCTCGGCCGACATATTGGCCTGATTGAAGAAGATGCGGCCGAAATGTTCGCGATCCGGGAAGATCTCGTCCTGCATCGGCAGAAAGGCGCCGCCGGAATCGACCAGGTAAATGCAGGGCAGATTGTTCTTGCGCGCGATTTCCTGCGCACGAAGGTGCTTTTTGACCGTGACCGGAAAATAGGTGCCGCCCTTCACCGTGGCGTCATTGGCGACGATCACGCATTCCTGGCCCTGCACCCGGCCAATGCCGGTGACGATGCCGGCCGAGGGCACATCGCCGCCATACAGACCATGCGCGGCGAGTTGGGAGAATTCCAGGAACGGCGAACCGGGATCGATCAGCCCGGCGACACGTTCCCGCGGCAGGAGCTTACCCCGGGCAAGGTGGCGCTGACGGGCGGTGTCACCGCCGCCGCGTTCGGCCGCCTCGACCTGGGTCCGCAGATCGGCGGTCAAGGCCCGCATCGCGGCGGCGTTGGCGGCGAATTCATCCGAGCGGGTGTTGAGGTTGGAGCGCAGCATGCTGGCCTGTCGGGTTGTGATGGCGCCCGAGGTGTATCGCCTGCGGCAGGCCAAGGCAAAGCCACCTGGCAACCGCTGTCAGTCACGCCCCCAGACTCGTGACCGTGGGTTTGAAACGCTCACCCCCGCCGTAGATTCCAGAACAAGGCAAACCCGTTGACGCGATCCTTCAGGTCGGCCCGCGTCGCGGTGAAATTCGTATAATTGCCCAAGGGAATATACACGACCTCATCCAGAGCCACCCGCTGGATCTCGGCCGCCACCGCCTTGCGTCCCGCCTCATCGGGGGCATCGAACCACCCGGTCCGAAGCGACTCCAGCGCCGGTACCACTGGCCAGCCGAACCAGCCGCTCCCCCCGTTGCCGCGCAACAGCGGATGCGTCGCGGGATCCGCGAAATCAAAGCTGGAGAAGGAGGTGCACAAAGCGGACCAGCCGCCCTTGTCGACGGGTTCGCGGCTGGCGCGGCGTTGAATGACGGTGCCCCAGTCGGACAGCGCGAAATCCTGATTGAACCCCAGGCGGCGGAACAGGTCCGCCGCGACCTGGCTCATGGCGGCGGGCGCCACGATGTCGGTGGGGGCAATCAGGCGCATCAGCTGGTTGGTATAGCCCGCCTTGCGCATCAAGGCCTTCGCCCCGTCGAAGTCGCGAGGGCCGGTGACCTTCGCCGCATCGATCTCGTTGGCCATCTGCGTTCCCGGGGTGAACACCCCGCCCATGGGCCGCCAGTCCTTGGGGTCGTTGCCCACGATCGCGGACATGAAATCACCCTGCTCGATCGCGGGCAGCAGCGCCTGGCGCAGCGCCTTGTCGTTGAAGGGGGGTTGGGAGGCATTGAGGCGCAGCGCCCCGCACATGCCCCGGGGGTCGATCGACTCGACCACGATATCCCTGCGTTTGGCGAACAGCGCCCGCAATTCCGGTGTCGGCTGCTCCCACCAGTCGATTTCCCCTTGTTGCAGGGCGGCCGCGGCGGTCGCGGCATCGGTGATGATCTGCCATTCGACCCGGTCGAAGAACACCCGCTTGGGGCCGGCGGTCAGGCTCACCACGCCATCCGGGCGCGGCACATAGGCCGGGTTGCGCTCATAGACGATCAGGCTGCCGGAGTTGAATTCGTCCTTCTTGAACCGGAAAGGGCCAGACCCGGTCGCATCCTGGATCTGTTTGAACGGATCGGTGGCGGCGACGCGCTCCGGCATGACGAACGCGGCGCTGGCGATCGCGGCGAGGGCGTGGAACAGCAGCGGAAAAGGGGCATTCAGTCGAAACCGCAGGCGCTGATCGTCCAGGGCGATCAGTTCGTCCACCTTCTTTTCCAACACCTGACCATAGGCGTTGCGCTTCATCCACCGGCGCAGGCTGGCGACCGCGTCGGCGGCCCGCACCGTCTCGCCATCGTGGAACACGAGCCCATCGCGCAGCGTGATGATGATCGTGCGGCCATCGTCCTGAATGTCATGACCGGCCGCCATTTGCGGATGCGGCCGCAGGGCCTCATCCAGCCCGTACAACGTGTCGTAGACCATGAACCCATGATTGCGGGTGATGTTGACCGTGCTCCAGACCGGATCGATCGAGGTCAGGTTCGCCTGCGGCACCATGCGCAGAACCGAAGACGCCGCGCGGGCGATATGCGGGGCCGCGAGTATCGCGCTGGTTCCAGCGATGAATGACCGTCGAAACATAGGCCGCCTCCTGAACTGGATGCGGACGCTGCTCCCGGGTGGTCAGCCGCGCGTCGAGGCGAGGCCGTGCGGAACAGTCAACACGTGATCAGGCCGGCCGCCAAGGGATTCTTTTGGAAATTCCGCACTTGCGATGTGGCCTTTCAGCCGGGGCGGGTCTCGGCCGCGGCCACCCGGCCGGTGGCGACAAACCAGCCGTCGACCGCGCGCTTCATCGCCTGGGCGACCAGCCGGCGATGTTCGGGCTTGCGCAGCGCGGCCTCATCGCGGGGATTGGACATGAAGCCCATCTCCACCAGGACGCTGGGAATATCGGCCGCTTTCAGCACCTGGAAGCCGGCGTGGCGGGCGGGATTGGGCAGCATCGGCAGGTCCCGGTCGAGGGTGTTCACCAGCGTCCGGGCGATGCGGGCCGAGCCGGCGCGGGTTTCCTGCCGCACCAGGCTGGCCAGGATTCGCGCCACATCCGGCGGCGCATCGTGCAATGTTGCTCCCCCGAACCGGTCTGCGCTGTTTTCCCGCTTGGCCAGCGCGGCCGTTTGCGCATCCGACGCCGCATTGGCCAGGGTATAGACCGATGCTCCCCGCACCCCGTGATCGGCCAAAGCATCCGCGTGCATGGATACAAACAGCGCCGCGCCCCGGCTTTGCGCCCGCGCGACCCGTTCATCCAGCGGGATGAAGATATCGCGGCTGCGGGTGAGTTCGACGCGGTAGCGTCCCCCCATCTCCAACTGCTGTTTCAATTCCCGCGCGGCGGCGAGGGCGACGTGTTTTTCGAAGGTGCCGGAGAGGCCGATGGCGCCCGGGTCCTTCCCGCCATGGCCGGGATCGAGCATCACCAGCGGTGCGAGCGGCTGGCGTCCCTGCCTGGAAACAGGGTCATGCCGGGCGGTGGCCGCGATCGCGGCCCCGGACAACAGAAAGGTGCCCGCGACCGAGCCCGCGGCGGCGAACCGCCCCAAGACGAGGCGGCGGGAGATTAAACCTTGGTCATATCCGGCTTGATCGTCGGCGCGCATCCTCGATTCCTAACACACCGTACCGAGAATGCCAGCTTGTACGTTGATCAAGGCCGTTTTATGGCGGCGCAACGTAAGGCGCTTGCGATCGATGACAGTTTGTTTCATAGTTCGCCCCGCTCCGGCGACGTAAACCGGGGGCTGCGGCACCGCCGCGACCTCTGGCCAGTTCTGGTGCGTGCGTGACCCCTATTGCCGTCAGATCGACACCTGGCCGCATGCTTCGGGAGGCTCCGCGCCGCCGAACCGCGTCACCGACCGCGTCGCGCCCCCTTTCTGGATTTGAGGCGCGCCGGGCCTGCCTTCACGGGCAGACGGCATAATTTTCACACGGGGCTGCGTTCCGCGACGGGACGCGCCGACCGAACGTCAGGGACCGATGAACCACGCCGCTTTCTTTTTGTCCGCGACCGGACCAACGCTCCAGATGGCGTTGGGTTCCACGGACGAGCGCGCGCATTGGCTGCCACCAGCACCTCTGACCGACGGGCCCCATTCCGCCCATCAATTCCGGCGCTTCACGGCGCGTGCCTGCCAGCCACACGCGGCAGGGGTCACGCCACGCAGCCGAGCGCCGATTCGGAGTTCAGGCCCCAATGACGAAGCGTATGCTCATCGATGCCACACACGCGGAAGAAACCCGCGTGGTGGTGCTGGACGGTAGCCGGCTCGAAGATTTCGATGTCGAGACCTCATCCAAGCGGCAGCTGAAAGGCAACATCTACCTCGCCAAGGTGATCCGCGTAGAGCCTAGCCTTCAGGCGGCTTTCGTGGAGTATGGGGGCAACCGGCACGGCTTCCTGGCCTTCGCCGAAATCCATCCCGACTACTACCAGATCCCCGTAGCCGATCGGCAGCGGCTGATCGCGGCGGAGCTGGAGCAGGCGCGGCTCGAGGAAGAGCAGGCCGATCTGGAAATGGCGTTGGAGCAGGCGGCGCGCGGCCGTCATGAACCCGAGGCCCGGATTCCCGACGTTCAGACCATCGAACACAACGACGACGACGCCGCTGGCCCGGAAGCGGACCCCGTTTCGACCGAGTCGGCCGCGGCCGATTGGATGCCGGAAGCGGACCCCGAACCCCAAGGCACCGAATCCGCGCAGCCGCTGGCGATCGAAGCCGCGGTGCTGCGGGGTCAGGACGAACCCGCCACCGCCGTCGAAGTGGCCCAGGCTGACGCACCGGCCGCCGACATGACCGCGGCCGAACCGGCCCTTGCGATCGCGCCCGCCGAAGCCCCCGCCGAACCAGCGGCGCCGGTTCTGGCGGCGGAAGCCCCTACCCCGGATGAGGCCCCAGATGCGGCCCCTGATGCGGAACAACAGGACGCCGAACAAGCCGACGAGCCCCCGGCTTACAGCGAGCAGGTCCCCGATCCGTTCGACGCCCCGGCCCCGTTCACCGACAGCGCCGAAGAGCCCTACGTCGCCAGCGCCGATGACGAGCCCTACACCGGCGACGATATCGACACCGACGAACCCGACGCCCCGCCGCCGGAAACCGTTGGCGGCGATCAGGACGCGGTCGAGGAACGCCAGGAACGCCGGTCGCAGCCCCGCTTCCTGCGCAACTACAAAATTCAGGAAGTCATCCACCGCCGCCAGATCCTGCTGATCCAGGTCGTCAAGGAAGAGCGCGGCACCAAGGGCGCGGCCCTGACCACCTATCTGTCGCTGGCCGGCCGCTTCTCGGTGCTGATGCCGAACTCCCCGCGTGGGGGCGGCATTTCCCGTAAGATCACCTCCGCCGCGGACCGCCGCCGGTTGAAAGAGGTGATGACCGAGCTCGACATCCCCAAGGGGATGGGCCTGATCGTCCGCACGGCCGGGGCCCAGCGGCCGAAGCCGGAAATCCGGCGGGATTGTGAGTATCTGCTGCGCCTCTGGGATGACATTCGCGACCTGACCATGAAGTCGGTCGCCCCGGCGCTGATCTACGAAGAAGCCAGCCTCATCAAGCGGGCGATCCGCGACGTCTATTCCCGCGACATCGACGAAATTCTGGTGGATGGCGAGGAAGGCTGGCGCGCCGCGCATGACTTCATGCGCATGCTGATGCCGACACACGCGAAGAAGGTGCAGCTCTGGCGCGATCCGCAACCGCTGTTCGCGCGCGGCCAGGTCGAAGCCCAGCTCGACGCCATGCTGCAGCCGATCGTGCAGCTACGCTCGGGCGGCTATCTGGTGATCAACCAGACCGAAGCGCTGGTCGCCATCGACGTGAACTCCGGCCGCTCCACCCGCGAACGGAACATCGAAGAGACCGCGCTGCGGACCAACCTGGAAGCCGCGGACGAAGCGGCGCGCCAGCTGCGCCTGCGTGACCTCGCCGGGCTGATCGTCATCGACTTCATCGACATGGAGTCCAAGCGCCACAACGCGATGGTCGAACGGCGCATCAAGGACGCGCTCAAGAACGACCGCGCCCGCATTCAGGTTGGCTCCATCAGCCATTTCGGCCTGCTGGAAATGAGCCGGCAGCGTTTGCGCCCGTCTTTGGCCGAGGCCAGCTTCATCGCCTGCCCGCATTGCAGCGGCACCGGCCATGTGCGCAGCACCGAAAATGCCGCGATCCACGTTCTACGCGCGATCGAGGAAGAAGGCGGCAAGCGCCGCGCCGCGGAAATCGTCGTGCATCTCGCGACCGCGATCGCGCTCTACCTGCTCAATCACAAGCGTGATCGGCTGCAGGAGATCGAGCGCCGCGCCGGGATGCGCGTGATCATCGCCGCCGACGATTCGCAGATTGGGACGGAGTATCGGATCGAGCGCACCCGCGCGCGCAGCGAAGGGGAGATCGTGCCGCCGCCGGTTCCGGCCGGCCTGCCGCCGCTGTCGGCTCTGGCGATGCAGGATCCCGACCTTGAGGATGATGAAATCGCCGACGAAGCCGAGGATGAAACGCCGGCGCCTCGCGCTGCGGCCACTGCCGCCGCCCCCGCTCGCGCCGAAACCGCCGAGGAGGCCGCCGAACGCGGCCGCCGCCGCCGCCGCCGCCGCCGGCGGGGTGGTCGGCGTGAAGATGGCTCCACCATTCAGGCCGGCGATGCCGATGCGGACCAGGGCGACGAAGCCGAGGGTGATGCGGACGCCACCGATGCGACGGACGGACCTGTCGCGCCAGCGGGCGATACGCCGGACGCCCTGAGTGAACCCGCCGAGAGCGTGGAACCAGCCGTTGCTGAACCGGTCGCGGTTGAGGCCGCCGCCGACAGTAGCGAAACCGACGAAGAGGCCAAAGGGCGCCGACGTGGCCGCCGCGGCGGCCGACGCAAGCGTCGTGATGAGAATGAGGCTGAATTGCCGGCTCTGGCCGAACCCGGCGCGGCCCAGCCGGACCTGCCCCCGGTCTATGCTGGCCCAACCCCGGCCGACCCGTTTGGCGGTCAGGCCTTCGACATCTTCGACGTCCTGGAACAGGCCGAACAACGCGCGGCGGCGGCCGTTCTGGCCAGCGAAGCCGCGCCGGCGCCAGTCGCAATCGAGCAAGTCGCAGTCGAGCAAGTCGCAGTCGAGCCCGTGGCGGCCGAACCCGTGGCAGCCGAACCGGTGTTGGTTGCGCCGGCCGAGGCCGAGGCCGAATCCGCACCTGAATCCGCTCCGGCGGCGGTCGAGGACCTCGTGGCCCAAACCGAGCCCGTCGCTGAAGCGGACCCGGTGCCCCCTGTTGAGAGCATCGCGCCGGTGGAGCCGGAACCCGAGGTTGCCGTTGCGGCGATCGCGGCGGCCCCTGTCGCCGAAGCGGCTGTTGCTGAGGTGGTTTCCACGGAACCCGTCGTCGGGCCGGCGATCCAGCCGATCGTGATCGATGAGGCGCCGCCGGTGGAACAGAAGAAACGGGGTTGGTGGCGGCGCTAGACCGCGTCCGTCCCACCAAAGGGGGAAACAATGCCGGAGAACCCGGGCCTGCCGATTCTGGATCATCAACTGGCCGATGACGAGCTGGCCTGGATGCGGAGCGTCTACGCGGATTTTGCCGCGTTGCGCACCGCCGCCGCCGAACAGGGACAGGCATTCAACCCGAAAGAGGCCCTGCGTGCGGTCCTCGGACGGGAAGAATACCGCTTGCAGACCCCGATGGATCTGACCGGACCGGGGCCCTGGCGCGGCGGGCGGAACCGGCATGGCCGGTTCGTCGCCGGCGTGTTCCTGCCCCGGGTCGAATTGCACAAGCATGCGGCCAGCCGCACCGACCAGTTCACGATGTATGTGGTGGGTGAAGCCGACGCGTTCTCATTGGATGACACCGGCGCGCCGGTGCTGACCCCGGTGACGGGCGGCGCGCATTTCCACAACAGCCCCGACGCGCCGCATGCCTTTGTGCCGAAGGTGGGCCAGGACGTGCCGGCGGATTGGGAAATCGCGTTCATCGCGATCACCCCGCGCAACCTGAAGGACGACACGCAACGCGTCTCCGATTCGGTGCGATTACAGTACGAACAGGTCGTCGGCCGCCCGGCGCCGCTGGGAGTCTGAGACCGGCCTCCACCCGGCATTGCGAAACCGGCCCCCCACTGGCATTCTTGGAAAGGAACAAGCCAGGTGAGGCATCATGTCCATTATTCGCGGCAGCCTGCGGAGCGCCATCGCCAGCTACGCTGGATCAGGCACGAAGATGGTCGTCTTGGTCATCGACGAGCAAAGCGGCCAAATCCCGGAGAACACGCTGGTCGCGCAGATCAGTGTCCTGAACAAGGCGGCGGAACTCGACATTCCCATCTGGCTGGTCGAACTGAACCCGAGCATCATCGGGGGCAACCCGACACCCAACCGGCCCACGGCGAACGCATTGGCTGAATTCCGCTCCAAGATCATAACGAAACCGCATTTGAACGCGTTTGCCAGCAACGCTCACCCCAATCTGCACACGGAACTGCAAAAAGTGGGCGCCCAGGCGATCATCGTCATGGGATACCACGTCAATTGCTGTGTCAAAATGACCTCGGTCGGCGGCCCCGATCGTCCCGGCGGCAAGGTCCGGCCGGGCGCGACCCAGCTGGGCTATATGGTGCTGACCTCCGCCGAGGTCTGCCGTCCCTTTGAAAACGCCCCCTGGTGGTCGGAACCCGGGGTGCGTTTCTACGAGGACTTCTAAAGCACCATTGCGTCACGTTGACCCAATCGTGCTTTAGAAATCGTTGTTTAATCGCATGATTCACGCCGCCGCGTGATTCCACCTCCGCCGATCACGCTCTAAGCCCGTACCCCGGTCGTCCGCGCGCCCCAACGCTCGGCATCCGCGGGATGCGCGGGGGGCAGCCGATCGCCCTGGCCGAACAGCTTCTGCCGGTAGGTGCCGGGTTGGTAGGCGGTCTTGAACACGCCGCGTTCCTGCAAGACCGGCACCACGTGTTCGATGAACGTCTCCAGACACTCCGGCATCACGGTGCGCGAGAGGTTGAAGCCGTCGATATCGGCTTCCTCCATCCACGCCATCAGCGCATCGGCCACCTGCTCGGGGGCGCCGACGACGGGTGGCTGGCGGCTGCCGAGGATGAAACGGTCCATCAGCTGACGCTTGGTCCAGTCCTTGCCGATGGAGGCGGTGATCGCCTCCACATTCGACTGGATCGCCTGGCTGCCCGTGCCGCGCACCGGCTCATCCAGGCCAAAGCGGCCAAAATCGATGCCCAATGAGGATGCGGCATGTGCCAAAGCGCCCTCCACGCTGGCATGGCTTCGGTAATCGGCCATCATGTCATGGGCCTCTTTCTCCGTCCGGCCGGTGACGACGGCGATGCTGATGAAGGCCTGCATCGGGCGCGGGGCGGAGCGGGCGCGCAGGTCGTCGACGATCCGGCGGACATTGGCGCGGGTGCTGCCATTGACGAAGGCGCATTCGGCGTGGCGGGCGGCGAAGATGCGGCCGCGGTCGGAGGAACCGGCCTGATGGAGCACCGGCGTGCGTTGGGGCGACGGCTCCCACAAGGGCACCGCGTCGATATGAAACTGCTTGCCGTGGTGGTGGATGGCGCGGACCTTGGCGGGGTCGGTGTAAATGCCGCCGGCGCGATCCCGCTGCACGGCGTCATCCTGCCACCCGCCCTCCCACAGCTTGTAGACTGCGGCCATATATTCATCGGCGAGGTCGTAGCGATCGTCATGCGCCATCTGCTCCGACAGGCCCATGGCACGGGCGGCGCTGTCCAGATAGCCGGTGACGATATTCCAGCCGATGCGGCCGTTGGTGAGGTGGTCGAGCGTCGCCATGCGGCGGGCGAACAGGAAGGGCGGCTCATAGGCCAGGTTGCAGGTGACCCCGAAACCCAGATGCGTGGTCGCATGCGCCATCGCCGGCACCAAGGCCAGCGGATCGATCAACGGAATCTGCACGGCGTTGCGCAAGGACGGCGCCGGGCTGCCATCCAGCACATCGTAGACGCCGAGGATATCGGCCAGGAACAAGCCGTCGAACAGCCCGCGCTCCAGCAACCGGGCCAGCGATACCCAATGGTCCAGCGTGTTGTAGTCCGACGAGCGGTCGCGCGGATGCGTCCACATCCCGTGCTGGATGTGCCCGACGCAGGCCATGTCGAAGGCATTCAGGCGGATTTGGCGCATGGTGCTGTCCCCTGCCCTACCGCCGGAACCGCAGAGCGAGGCCCTGGGCGATCCAGGGGGCTTCGAGCGCGTCCAGGTCGGTCACGCCGGAGGGATTGAGCTTGCAGGGTGCGGTGCCGAGGCGGGGCACGCCTTGTTCCCGCCACAGGCCCAGCAGGCGACGCAATTCCATCAGCGGCTGCGTGTGGTCATCGACGCGGAGATTGAGGTCGGGGAAATCCTCAGTCGTGGTCATCAGCATCGCGGCGGACTGGCGGCCGCGGCGGTCGCCGCCCGCTTCCTCCCCGGCGTCCATTGCCAGCATCAGACGCTCCGTCAGGGAGAGGTGGTCGTTGGCCTGGAAGGCCGCCAGGGTGGCGGCGATGGTTGCTTCGCCGGCGAGCATGTTGCCGGCGACGCTGACGCCTTCAGCCGCGGTGCTGCCGCACCATTCAACGCAGTTCTGCCCGGTCCAGGCGGCGGTGCGGCCATAGCGATCGACGGCGTGAACCTGGCGGAGGCCTTTGCCGTCGTCTCCGGCGAGGGCGCCCTCGATCGCCGCGGCCGGGGCCAGGCCGCGCGCCATGCCGTCCAGAATCGCCGGGCCGAGGTAGCGGTTGGTCATCGATTGCGTGGACACCGCGCCCACGCCGGCGCGGACGAAGGGGCAGGAGGCGCCCACCGCGAAGGCCTTGGTGGCGACGGCGACCGCGAAGGCGCCTCGGTCGGGGTCATGGACGACGATGGACCAGGTCATGGCTTAGGTTCCCGTTCGGACGATGAAGTTCTATCATAGCCCCATGCCATCGCCCGCACAGATCAAGCGTCTGACGCCCCCCGTCCTTCGCGCCCGCAAGGGCGGGGAGCCCATTGTCTGCCTGACCAGCTACGCCGCCTCCACCACCACACTGATCGACCCGCATGTCGATCTGATCCTGGTGGGCGACTCGCTGGCGATGACCATCTACGGCATGGACAGCACCGTCGGCGTGACGCTGGAGATGATGATCGCGCATGGCCGCGCCGTCGCCCGCGCCGCCGCGCATGCCTGCGTGGTGGTGGATCTGCCGTTCGGATCGTACGAGGAATCCCCCGCCCAGGCGTTCCGCTCCGCCGCAAAGGTGCTGGCGGAGACGGGCTGCGCGGCGGTGAAGCTGGAGGGCGGCGTGGAAATGGCGGACACCATCCGCTTCCTGACCGCGCGCGGGGTGCCGGTGATGGCGCATATCGGGTTGACCCCGCAATCGGTGAACGCCCTCGGCGGCTATGGGGTGCGCGGGCGGTCAGCCGATGAGGCGGCTGCGATCCTGGCGGATGCGGTCGCGGTGGATGCGGCCGGGGCGTTCAGCGTGGTGATTGAGAAGACGGCGGAGCCGCTGTCGCGGGCGATTACCGAACGGATTGGGGCACCAACGATCGGGATTGGGGCCTCGGTTGCGTGCGATGGGCAGATATTGGTGATTGATGATGTGATCGGGCTGTTTACGGCGTTCCGGCCGAAGTTTGTGAAGCGGTATGCGGAGGTGGCGCAGCCGATCGCGGCGGCGGCTGAGGCGTATGCTGCGGAGGTCCGGGGGCGGCGGTTTCCTGGGGCGGAGCATGTGTTTGAGGCGGGGTAGGAGGGGGGGGAGCGGCAGGCGGCATTGATTGGCCGCCCACTTTGTATTATAATGTAGATTATAATACCGCGCGCGAGGAGATCACTATGGTCAAGCTCAAGGTTACCACCGTCGGCAGTTCAACCGGCGTCGTGCTGCCGAAAGAGGTTCTGGCCCGTTTGAATATCGGCAAAGGTGACAACCTGTTCCTGACCGATGCGCCGGATGGTTACCGGATCACACCCTACAATCCTTATTTCGAACGGCAAATGAGTTTGGTACGCCGGGTCATGAATGAGCGCCGGAACGTGCTCAAAGAACTGGCCAAATGACCGAAGAGGTTCCAGGCTGGCACTGGATCGGTGAGGACGTCGCTTTGGCGGCCCACGATGCCATGCTGTCTGAATTCGGGGGGCTTGGGGGCATCCGCGATTTGAACGCGATGCAATCCGCCCTTGCCAGACCACGCAATCTCGCCGTTTACGGCTCATCCGACGCACCGGCGCTCGCGGCGGCTTATGCTTATGGGATCGCGCGCAGCCATCCCTTTTCAGATGGCAACAAACGTACCGGCTATGCTCTCGCGCTCGTGTTCCTGCTCGACAATGGCTTTTTGTTCACCGGCTCGGATGCTGAGTCGGTCGAGGCAATGCTCTCCACCGACGATGGCTCTATGAGCGAAGGCGACCTCGCCGCATGGTTCCGTGCCCGCATCAGTCATCTCTGACCGGTGGGAGTGCAGGGCGTTGTCATAGACCGCAGGGCACCCTGATCACGCGGCGTAATGGGCTTTATAGAAACTGAGGTCTCACACTCTGTTAACACGGCCAGCAGCCATTCACAACCAGATCGGGGTCAGTTCATGATACCGTCTCTCCCTTGTCATTTCCGCTATCCCAATGTCGCGTAAAACGGAAAACAAGCGGGGCATTTTTTACAGGAGGCAAGTTGAGCTCTTTACGCAAATCATTACGTAAAACGCAAAAAATTTCGTCAATGACCGCTCCTCGGGCTGAAGCGTGGTCTTGCAATTATTTCATCGTTACTGATATCTGCTGTATAGAACCCAATAGCTGAATATCAGCTATAGCAGACTCGAAAGCGGCTGCTTGTTCTTCTACCTTTTCCCTGTTGGCCGCGGCCTCAAGGCGGCGGTAAGCTTCCAATAAATATTGGATAATCATATCATGGCTCTTGTTCCGACGATCTCTATATACGTTGAATCGATGAGCTATAAACCAACCAATAACAGCAACCAATGGTGAGAGTGTAAAGGCAATTAGAGGTATTGCGATCATGTTATTTACCTGGCCTTGGTATCATTGTGCTGCTGACGTTGTAGCTCCGCGCGATCTCCGTCAGTAGCTCCCCGCTCTCACGCCGCGCAAGTGCTTCCTTCCTCTGGTGTGCAGTCATCTTGAACGGTCATCAAGGCTCCTGCAGTTGGCCTTGGCGCAAGCGTGGCCTTCGCCCGAACGCGCGCGGATAAGCTCCCTCTCGAACTCCACCAGCCCACCCAGGGCAGTAAGCTTCGGGCCACCTACGCTGTGGGGGTATCCGCCCTGGCATCGCCCAGCGACTGGAACCCGGCCTTGCGGTCGGTGATCGTGGCGAGGGTGTTCAACAAGTCGCGGCTCGAGAGCGCCAAGATTTCCAACGAGAAGCGTGCCACAAGAGCCGGCGAGGTCAACCATGACCATTCACAGATCGGATTTCGTAACCGATCAACCTGAGCCGCCGTCTATCTCTGCGGTGTTCCATCGCGATGGGCGCGATCAATGACCGCGCGAACGGCCTCTCGTACGGCGGGATCATGGTCGCTCCACAGATCGCGTTTGGGGGGATTACGCCCTGCCTGCCGCACCACATCGATCACCGCTTCGGCTGATTGAATCCGCTGCGCTTCTTCCAACTGACGCAGATAATCCCAGGTCGTCAGCAGAATTGTCTTCTCAGGCTCAAACACCAACAGCCGTTCGGCATCCCGATCGTCGCTGAGCAGCAGCGTGCGGGCATTCTCCGCCAACGGGTAGTTCCGGATAATTTCGATCGCAGCACGCTCACCAACATCGCGGGCGGGCTTACGACCCGGAAGCGCTTCACGCAGCACCATCTCTTCACGAAATATCTCGGTCGGCTCGACGCGCACCCGATCCGTGTGCGCGCGATACCAGTCAAGGATCTCCTGCGCGCCCAACTTGCCCGCGGCGGACGTTGCCTCATGAAACACCGCATCGGGGATGATCACGGGAAGATCGGGATAAAGCAGATAGTCCAGGCTTTGCGCGACTGCCAAGGTAATCAGCGGCGGGGAGTCCGTAACGATGATCGCAACCTCAATCGGCATGACGCAGACGCGGCTGCAGAATGGCCCGGGCCCGAGCGAGCTGTGCCTCATGCGCCGGCGTCGCGGCGGGCTTCGGGAAATCCAGGTCAGCCTGCGCCATGGCAATAATCAGGTCGGCGTAGTCATGCGCTCCGATGGCTTCGATTGTGCCATGCGTTCCAAGCAAGCCATCGGAATACTGCCGCAATACCGCGTGTCTTTCGCTCTGGGTCATCGGGACCATCTCCTTGTGCCAGCAGGCTATCATGAATTTTAGGCAGTGTCTTTGACTCGTGAGCCGCCCCGCGGCGCGCTTACCGCTATCATCTGGCGATCAAACCCGTCGTGGCCCCACTTGATCGAATCAACTCAGACCGATGGATAGCCGCCGATGCTTCCGCGACTTCAAACCTTACCATGCTGCAGGAGTTGGTCGCGGCAAGCCCGGCCGTGGCGGGTTGGTACGAAGCGGCACCTTCGGCGTCATAAGCGCCCACCTTTGCCGCCACTTGGCTGCTGGCAACGCTGGGCGGATCACCGGGCGTCCGAAGGCCCGCTCAGCACTCGAAGCGGGCCTTCGAACCGGGTCACAATTGGCCCATACCCCCTCAATGCAGATAAAGCATCGCCCCCGCATGCTGCATCGACCCCGGCGTGATCAGCTGCGCCGACCCCACGCGGACGGAATGAACGGGGCCCGCCAGTTCGCGTTTCCAGAAGGCAAGGAACTTGCTCAGCACGGGATATTGCGGCGCGATGTCGAGGTCCTGCCAGACGAAGCTTTGCAGCAGGCCGGGATGATCCGGCATATGATACAGAATCTCCGCCGTGGTCAGACGGTAGTCCTTCATCTGTAAGGCAAGGCTCATGACGCTGGTTCCTGCTGCGGTTCCCGTGATCTGGGACCCGGCCGGAATGGGCCGGGCTGACACGCAGCATGACCGGCTGCTGCAATGCAGCGCAAGATAAAAATAAGCGATTACAATATGTTGGCACTCATCTTGCCCGAGTGCTGCTGGGGCTACATCCGCAACCTGACTATGGGTGGCGGGCCGGAGCTTGTCCTCGGGCGGGCGGAACCCAACCGGTGGGCCGCCATGACGACGGGGGAGAGCCCAGGGGCCAAACGCTCGGCCATCTCACATCACACCAGACCCACGGTCTGTGCCGCCCCTCGGTGCATCGCGTCTGATCGGTGTTCATCCGTGGTAAAATACCACCCCAAACACCGCACAAATCCCCGCCGGGCGCACCAAAACGCCCGGCACACACAACAACCTCAGGCGGCCTCAGCCATCGTCGACCGAACCCCGGCCACCGTCGTGCGATGCATATCCCGCACCTGAGTCGCATCGAACGGCCGGGACCGGTGCATCGTTGCCCGATTATCCCAAACCACCAGATCGTTCACCGACCATTTATGCGAATACACAAACTTCCGCTGCGTCGCATGCTCCGTCAGATCGCGCAGGAACGCCCGCGCCTCCGGCACCGGCCACCCCAATATCGTCCCCGCATGCGACGCCAAATACAGCGATCGGCGGCCGGTGGACGGATGCGTCCGAACCAGACGTTGCTGCACCGGCGCGAACTGCTTGCGCTCTTCGTCCGTGAACTCCCCAAACCCGATCAACGCGCGGGAGAACAGCTGGCTATGCTCGCACACCAGCCCCTCGCATTCCGCGCGCAGTTCCGGATCCAGCGTATCCCAGGCGGCGCGCATATCGGCGAACTCGGTATTACCCCCGGCATCGGGAATGATCCGGGCCGACAACAGGGAGAACTTCGCCGGCACCACCTTGAACGAGCTGTCGGAATGCCAAAGCCGCGTCCCCAGGCTGAACAGGCGCCGCCGGTTTTCCCGGCCCAGCACGTTGTTGTCGATATCCAGATTGGAAATATCGGCGATATGCTTGCCCAGACGATCACGACCGTCGCGGAGGTTGTTGGTAGCAAGCTCCAATTCGCCGAAATTGCGGGAGAACGCCATCTGCGTCTCATCGGTCAGCGCCTGATCGTGGAAGACCAGCACGCCGAACTCATCCATGCCCCGCTCGATCTCCGCCGCTTCGTCGGCGGTCAGCGGCCTGGTGATATCGATCCCCGATACCACGCCCGCGAAGAATGGGCGGGAGACGGGGTCGATCGCTTTGATGGACAGGGTCATAGCGGCAACCTCTCCTTACACCAGTTCACTGTAACCAAACGCCTGCCCGAAGCGGCGCGACGGCTCCTGCACGTCGCCATACTTGCGGTGCATGGCAGTGTGATAAGCGGCGGAGAGCAGCAGGCGGTCGCGCTGCGGGCTCTGGTTGGTGCCGAAATCCATCAGCATGCACTGGGCGATTTCCTGGTTGTGCGGATCGTTGCCCAGGCGGCAGGCGGCCAGAGCGATGCGCTGCACCAGCGGCGCTTTATCGGCGAAGTTGTCGCAATAGGCCTGCGTCCACTGCACGCTTTCCTCGCCGTTCAGTGCCACGATGGCGCTTTCCACGCGATCCAGCAGCTGCCCGGCCGACATCGCGCCCGAACCCGCCGGTGCGGCCACGGACAGCGGATGCACCTCCCCCAGGCCTTGCTGGTTGTAAGCCGTGCGGTTGGCGAAGGACGCGGCGACATAGAGCAGCCGCAGCCGGCGCGGATGGTCAAAGTTGTCGAAGAACCAGGCCAGGGTGTTGTGGTACTCGTAGCAATGGTGCGGCATGTTGAACGCGTTGGGATCGCGCGTTTCAAGGACGATCCGCGCCACCGCGAGTTGCAGCACATCCAGCACCCGGCGCGGGTCCTGACCGGCTTTCAACATGCGGGTCAGGGTTTCCAGCACCTGGATCTCGCCTTCCTGCACCACCGCGCGGATCAGGGCCTCGGAGTCCTCCGCCGGCACCGGGCCGGTGTTGCGCAGGACCGCGCGCTCAGCCTCACTGACACCGCCATAGGGGACGGCGCGCAGGGTTTCACCCTCGATCGTCATCTTGATGTAGTTGCTGACCATTTCGTAGGTCGAGTACCAGCGCGGCCCGACCGCGACGTCCAGCGCCCCGGCGTAGATGACATTATGCGCGTTGTCCCAGCCCAGCGCATTGCCGAGTTCCACGGTGGAGCGCGTGCGATAGGCCTTGTGCCCGGTCGTGTAGGAGCGGTTGTGCAACTGGCGGTCCTGCACATCGATCAGGCCGGCGAAGCACATTTCCTGCAGGACCTCACGGCGCTCCGACTTTTCCTCAAAATTGCCGAGGAACAGGCGGTAGGCGTCGATCACATTGCCGCGGTGGACATTGGTCATCCACTCGCCCAGGCGTTCCTTCAGCGGCGCGTTGACGCGCAGCGGCTGCTGATCCTGCCAATAGACCACCGGCGCCGGCGGGTTCGGCTCGATCTGGCCGTGGTTGCCGCGATGGCGGGTGTAATGGCCAGGCGCCTTGTCGAGCTTCTGGTTCCAGATATCGAGGCCGGTCGGGATGTACCAGATGGTCTGCGCCATCGGCAGCATCGCCAGATGGTCCGGCATGATCCTGGTCAGGTTGATGGTGGCACGCGCACTGAGCAGGCAGTGGTCGTTGTTCACGAAATTCACGTACCCGTCGTCGATGCGCTCATGATAGGGCACATGCGTATACGGCGCGTGAATGCGCACCCCCTCCGCCACGATCTCATTCAGCGGTCGACCGGCGCGGATCAGGTCATGGAACACCGCCGTGGCACCCACCTGGTCGCGCATGAGGCAGCGATCTTCCAGCTTGGCATAGAGGGCGTTGGCGCCGCTGCGGTCGCGCGACACATCGGTCTGGCTGTCCATCTCGGGTTCCCTTCGGTTGCTTGCTTCAGGCAGCGTTCGATTGCCGCGATCCTACGCTTGACACGCCGCCGCCGACAACCATCGTAGCCGCCAACGGCAGCTGAGGGAGGCATCGATGCCTGCAAACGCAACGAATTCCGAATGGACCATCACCACGGTCGCGGGCACCGGCGCGCAGGGCTATGCCGGCGATGGGGGTCCGGCCCGTCAGGCGCTGCTGAACAACCCCTTCGATATCGCATTCACTACAAATGGGGACTTGATTTTCTCGGATACGTTCAACCATTGCATCCGGCGGATCGATGCCCATACGGGCTTTATAAAAACCATTGCTGGAAACGGACAACGTGGCTTCGCCGGCGATGGCGGCCCAGCCACGGAGGCCCTGTTGAATGAGCCTTACGGTGTCGTCACCGACACCGCCGGCCAGATTTTTTTCGCCGATCGGCTGAACCGCCGGGTGCGGATGGTCGATGGACGCGGGCGGATCAGCACCCTCGCGGGGGATGGCTCGGGCCAGTACAGCGGTGATGGCGGACCGGCGGCGGCGGCGGGATTGGTGGAGCCGAATGGCCTGGCGCTGGATACCGATCACGCGCGGCTGTTCATAGCGGATGTGGCGGATCACCGGGTGCGGGTCGTGGACCTCGCCAGCGGGACAATCGCGACCTTCGCGGGCACGGGGGAGGCCAAGCATGACGGCGATGGCGGCCGCGCCACCCAGGCCGGCATTTTCGGCGCCCGCGCGGTGGCGCTGGCCCCCGATGGCGCGCTGATCGTGATGGAACGCCAGGGCAGCAGCATCCGCGTGGTGCGCAATGGCATCATCAAGACCATCGCCGGCACCGGGGCCAGGGGCTATGCCGGCGATGGCGGCCCGGCCGATGCGGCGGTGTTCGCGGCACCGAAAGAGATGGCGGTCGATGCCGCTGGCAATATCTACGTGGTTGATACCGAGAACCATGCCATCCGCCTGATCGACGCGGCCACCGGCCTCGTGACCACCATCGCCGGTCACGGCGTGGCGGGCCCGGGCGGCGACGGCGGCCCGGCGACGCAAGCAGGGCTCGCCCGCCCGCATGGCGCCGCGGTCGGGCCGGACGGCGCGCTTTACATCGGGGACAGCGAAAACCATCGGGTGCGCAAGCTGACCCGCACGGTTCTGTCGTGAGCGCTTAACGCGCCTGGCCCCGTCGCCACACCGCGCGGGTGTGGCGCCCGCGGTTCAGACCAATCGGGCCTGCCGGACGGCGGCGGCGATGAAGTCCGCGAATAAGGGATGCGGTTCGAAGGGCTTGGATTTCAACTCCGGATGGTATTGGACGCCGACGAACCAGGGATGGCCGGGCAGTTCGACGATTTCCGGCAGTTCGCCGTCCGGCGACATGCCGGAGAAGCGCAGCCCGGATGCTTCCAGGCGCTCGCGGTAGTTGACGTTGACCTCGTAACGATGGCGGTGCCGTTCTTCGATCGCGGCCGCCCCGTGATAGATCGAGCGGACCAGGCTGCCTTCGCTCAGGACCGCCGGATAGGATCCCAGCCGCATCGTACCGCCGAGGTCGCCGCCTTCTTCGCGCCGCTCGACGATATTGCCGCGCGACCATTCCTTGATCAGGCCCACGACGGCGGTGTCACAGGGGCCGAATTCCGACGACGATGCGTCCGGCATGCCCGCCAGATTGCGCGCCGCCTCGATCACCGCCATCTGCATGCCAAAGCAGATGCCGAGGAAGGGCACCTTGCGTTCGCGGGCGAAGCGGACCGCTTCGATTTTGCCCTGGGTGCCGCGTTCCCCGAACCCGCCGGGAACCAGAATGCCGTGCACCCCTTCCAGCCGCAGCACGGCATCGGGCTTTTCGAATATTTCGCTATCCACCCATTCCAGCTTGACGTTCACCCGGTTGGCGATGCCGCCATGGGTCAGCGCCTCGGCCAGCGATTTATAGCTGTCGAGCAGGTTGGTGTATTTTCCAACCACGGCGATATGGACCTCGCCCTCGGCGGTGGTCATGGCATCGACGATGCGGCGCCAGCGGGACAGATCGGGGGCGCCGTCGAAGGGCAGGCGGAAATGGCGCAGCACTTCGCGGTCCATGCCCTGCTCATGATAGGCGATGGGCACGGCATAAATTGGCGATACATCGAGCGCGGGAATGACCGCTTCCGGGCGAACATTGCAGAACAGGGCGATCTTGCGGCGTTCGTTTTCCGGGATTTCGCGATCGCAGCGGCACAGCAGCATTTGCGGCTGGATGCCGACATTCAGCAGTTCCTTGACCGAATGCTGCGTCGGCTTGGTTTTCAATTCCTTAGCAGAAGGAATATAGGGCACCAGCGTCAGGTGCACGAACATCGATTCTTCCGGCCCCAGCTCGTTCCCAAGCTGGCGGATGGCTTCCAGGAACGGGAGGCTTTCGATATCGCCGACGGTGCCGCCGATCTCAACGAGGACGAAATCATAGGCCTCGGTATCGCGGCGGACGACTTCTTTGATGGCGTCGGTGATGTGCGGAATGACCTGCACCGTGGCACCGAGAAAGCCGCCGGCGCGCTCTTTCGCGATCACGTCGGCGTAGATGCGCCCGGTGGTCGTATTGTCGCGTTTCGTCGCGGGCACGCCTGTGAATCGCTCGTAATGGCCGAGGTCGAGATCGGTTTCCGCGCCGTCGTCGGTGACGAACACCTCCCCATGCTGGGTCGGGCTCATGGTGCCGGGATCGACGTTAAGATAGGGGTCGAGCTTGCGAAGCCTGACTTTGAACCCGCGCGCCTGCAGGAGCGCGCCAAGGGCCGCCGAAGCGATGCCTTTGCCGAGGGAGGAAACCACGCCGCCAGTGATAAAGACAAACCGCGTCATGGGCGCCCCGTATACGTGCACGACTCGGGTGGGGGGAAGCCCACCGAAGCAGAATTATCCGAACCGATAGAAAAAAGCGGGAAGCCGCTTAGTTGGTCGGTACCGCCGGCTTGGCGGGTGGCAAAGGCAGGCTGCCGGCTGGCGGCGTGCTGGACGCCGGCGCGGTCGTGTCCAGGATGGACTGATGCGCGCTGGACCCGCGATTGAGCAGCGCCAGCGTCAGGGACAGCAGCATGAAGATCGTGGCCAGGACGGCGGTCGCCCGGGTCAGAAGATTGGCCGTCCCCCGGCCGGACATGAAGGACCCCATTCCTTGGGAGGTGCCGATGCCAAGCCCGCCACCCTCACTGCGTTGGATCAGCACGACACCGATCAGTGCCAGGGTGACAAACAGGTGGACGATCAGCAGGACGGTGCTCAAAGGACGGGGACCCCGACGGAGAAAGACTGGCGCCCATGGCGCGATGTACGGCGGGTTCTAGCGGTGCGGACCCGTGCCGGTCAAACAGCGGCTTACGCCCCCTTGTCATGGGAGGCCCGCGTCCGCCATGACAGCCAGTGCATGGCGGCCGATGATGGCCCGGCACGCCCGTCACCATAAGGACGACCGCTTGTCCGCAACGCAGCCTCATCCGGTCCAGCCCATCCGCGCGGAGGCCGCGTTGTGGACCGATCACGCCGATGCGGAGGCCGTGATCGACGCCCGTGCCAGCCGGGGCGAACTGACCGGACGGCAGGCGGAGCGCTTGCGAGACTGGGTTCGCGACCGGCGCATCATCCTGCCGCTGGGAACCTCCGCCGACCGCATCGGGCCAGCCGCGCGGGGGCTGGATCAGGCCTTCGCCGGGGCGTTTCCGGCGCTGCTGTTCGTCTGTCCCAGGCTGGGGCCCGCGCCCTCTCCCTGGGTGCCGGAGCTGGTGCCCCACCCGGCCGCCGTGCTGGCCCCGCAGACCGCCGTTCCGGCCATTCAGGCGCTGCTCGACGCGCCCCCCGTCCAACGATTCCTGGCGCAGTTGTTCGAGGCGCCGCCGCGGCTGATGCACTGCCGCGGGTATCTGCGCCCCAGGCCAGACCCTGCACCGGCCCCGAACCCCGTGATCGTCTGGTTCGATCTGGATGCGGCAACCGTCACCGTCACACGCGGCCCTGCCTCCTCCGCACCCGATCGGCCGCTTGCCCCCTTCCCCATCCCCATCCTGGCAATCCAGCGACTGCTGCGGGCGGAGTTCGCGCCATGACCGGGCCGAGCCTGTTGGCCCGCACGGCGCGCGGCGCGGGGTGGGTGCTGGCCTGGCGACTCGGCATGCGCGTGCTGGGGCTGGCCAGCACGCTCATTCTGGTGCGGCTGCTGGTGCCCGCGGATTTCGGATTGATCGCCCTGGCCTCCGGCTTCATGCAGACGATCGACGAGATGATGAGCCTGGGTACCGAGGAAGCGGTCATCCGCCAGCACGATCCCGACCCGGATGTCTACAACACGGCCTTCACGCTGACCGCGATCCGCGGCCTGGCGGTGACCCTGCTGGTCCTGGTCGCGGCTTACCCGGCGGCCGATTTCTTCGGCGAGCCGCGCCTGGGGCCCGTGCTTCTGGTGGTGGCCGCCCTGCCCTTGCTGGATGGCATCGGGAATATCGGGGCGGTCGATTTCCGGCGGGATCTCGCGTTCGAGAAGGAGTTCGCGATCATGGTGTTGCCCAAGCTGTGCGGCATCATCGCCGCTATCGTGCTGCACAGCTATGTCGCGATGCTCTGCGGCATGCTGGTCAATCGCACCCTGCGCTGCGTCATGACCTATGTGATGCACCCGTTCCGGCCCCGGCTCAGCCTTCGGGCCTGGCGCGCTCTTGTCGGCTATTCCGTCTGGACCTGGGTGCTCAGCCTGGCGATCCTGCTGCGCAACCGGGCGGATAGCCTGATCCTCGGCCGCCTGACCAATCCCGCGACGCTCGGCTTCTACAGTCTGGGGTCCGAGATCGCTGCGCTGCCGACGACCGAATTGATCGAACCCCTGTGCCGGGCATCGTTCTCCGGCTTCGCCGCCGCCCGAAACAGCGGCGATGATGTGCGGGAGACCTTTCTGCGCCTGATCGGTTTCGCCGCCATGGTCACCCTGCCGGCCGGGCTGGGCCTGTCGCTGATCGCCGCGCCGCTGGTGCGCCTGGCCCTTGGACCGGGCTGGGAGGCCGCCGTTCCCGTGCTGGCGGTGCTGGCCATCGCGGGAACGATGATGGTGTTTGGGCATCTCAGTCTGAATCTCATGAGCGCGCATGGCCTGATGGGCCGCCTTGTCGGCTTGACCGCGCTGGGCGCGGCGATGCGGGTCGGGCTGCTGCTGGCCTTGGTCCCACCGTACGGGGCGTTGGGTGCCGCCGTCGCCGCCAGCATCGCCATTGGAATCGAGCAGGCGCTGACGGTCCTGATCGCGCTCCGGCGATTCCAGGTCGGTCTGGCGGCTTTGTTTGGGCATATCTGGCGTCCGATCCTGGGCACTGCCGTGATGACCGCCGGGCTGTGGTCCGCCGGCCTGGGATGGGAGGCGGTTGGCGCCAGCAATGCGCTGTTTCTGACGATCGCGACCATGGTCGCCGGCGGGGCCTTGTTTGCAGCCGCCGTGCTGGCGGCCTGGCAGGCGGCCGGTCGGCCCCGGGGGGCGGAGGCCGACGCCCTGGACATGCTGCGCCGCGTCGCCCGCCGCTGATCGTCCCCCTTGCCTTTGGCCCCCACCTGGGCGACCTTGTCGGCCTAAACAGGTTATCTCTGACCAAATAAGCGAGGATGCCGTGAACGACACCGCGATCGTGACCGATTCAGTGAAGCGCTTCAAATGGGTGGGCACCCGCCCGATCCGTCCGGACGGTATCCCCAAAGTGACGGGCCGGGCGATGTACGGCGCCGACCTGAAGCTGCCGGGGATGATTTATGGGAAGGTGCTGCGTTCTCCGCATGCGCATGCCCGCATCCTGTCGATCGACACCTCCGCCGCTGAAAAGCTGCCGGGCGTGAAGGCGGTGATGACCGCGGCCGATCTGCCGGTGCAGAAGTTCGATTATATCGGGCCGGAGCGCGTGGCCGTTAACTTCTGGCACGTCACCCGCAACATCATGGCGCGCGATAAGGCCTTGTATGAGGGTCATGCCGTCGACGCCGTCGACGCCATCAGCAACAGCATCGCCGAAGCCGCGATCGCGCTGATCAAGGTCGAATACGAAGTCCTGCCGCATGTCATCGACGTCGATGAAGCGATGTCGCCCGACGCGCCGCTGCTGTTCGAGGACATGATCACCCGCGGCGTGGAGCCGGCGCCGACGAAGCCGTCCAATATCTCCAAGCGTCTGGAATTCAACCAGGGCGATGTCGCGAAGGGCTTCGCGGAAGCCGACGTGATCGTCGAGCATGAGTTCAAGACCGCCGCCGTGCATCAGGCCTATATCGAGCCACACGCGGCGATCGCGAAATACGAGGCTGATGGCCAGTGCGAAATCTGGTCCTCCAGCCAGGGCCACTTCGCGATGCGGGCCCTGACGGCGCAGATCATCGGCGCCCCGCTGGGCAATCTGCGTGTCACCCCGGCTGAAATCGGCGGCGGCTTCGGCGGCAAGACGGTGACCTATCTGGAACCCGTCGCGGCGACGCTGTCGCGCAAGTCCGGCCTGCCGGTGCGCCTGATGATGAGCCGGGAGGAAGTGTTCCGCGCCTCCGGCCCGACCTCGGGCTCGTCCATGTGGGTGAAGATGGGCGTCAAGAATGACGGCACGATCGTGGCCGTGGACGGGCTGTTCAAGTTCCAGGCTGGCGCTTTCCCCGGCTCCCCGGTGATGAACGGTTGCCTGTGCGCCTATGCGCCCTATGACATCCCCAACCAGCGCGCGGTTGGCTTCGACGTGGTCAGCAACCGCCCCAAGGCGGCCGCTTACCGCGCCCCGGGCTCACCGATTTCCGCCTTCGCGGTGGAAAGCATCCTCGACATGTGCGCCCAGAAGATCGGCATGGACCCGCTGGCGATCCGCCAGAAGAACGCCTGCCGCATCGGCACGCCGACGCTGTCCGGTCCGAAGCACGCCCATGCCGGCTACCTGGAAACGGTGGAGGCGCTGATGAAGCACCCGGCCTATCAGGTGAAGCTTGGGCCGAACCAGGGCCGTGGCGTTGCCTCGGGCTATTGGTTCAACGGCGGCGGCGAATCCAGCGCCACGCTGCAGATCAATGCCGATGGCACCGTGCTGATCGCGACCGGCAGCCCGGATATCGGCGGTTCGCGCGCTTCGATGGCGATCATGACGGCGGAAACGCTGGGCATCGATTACAACCAGGTGCGCGCCATCGTGGCTGACACCGCCTCGGTCGGTTACACGCATGTGACCGGCGGGTCGCGCGTGACCTTCGCCACCGGCACCGCCGTGGTGAACGCCACCAAGACCGCGATCAAGATCCTGTGCGAGCGTGCCGCCATGATCTGGGGCGTGGATCCGGAAGGCGTGATCTGGGACGACGGCTTCGCCAAACCGGCGGGTTCCAACGTCGGCGACTTCAAGCCGCTGTCGCTGAAGGAAATCGCCAGTAAGGCCGCGGCCACCGGCGGTCCGATCACGACCTCGGCCGGGGTGAACGCGGGCGGTCAGGCCCCGGGTTTCGCGACCCAGTTCTGCGATGTGGAAGTGGATCCGGAGACCGGGAAGGTCACCATCCTCCGCTTCGTCGCGGCGCAGGACGTGGGCCGGGCGATCCATCCTTCCTACGTCGAAGGCCAGATCCATGGCGGCATCGTGCAGGGCATCGGCTGGGCGCTGAGCGAAGAATATATCTACAATTCCAAGGGCCTGCTGGATAACCCCGGCTTCCTCGACTACCGCTGCCCGGTCGCGTCCGATCTGCCGATGCTGGACGCGGTGCTGGTGGAAGTGCCCAACCCGACGCATCCGTATGGTGCCAAGGGCGTGGGCGAGGTCTGCATCTGCCCGCCGATGGCCGCGATCGCGAATGCGATCGAAGCCGCGACCGGCAAGCGGCTGTACGAACTGCCGATGTCGCCGCCCAAGGTTCTGGAAGCGCTGTCGGCCTGAACCATGGCTTCGGGACCTGCCCGTGTTGTTTTCACCAGCGGCTTCGCCGCCCGCTACACCAATGGCGTGCGCGAATTCGATGTCTGGGCGAGCAACATGCGGCAGGTCATCAAGGCCATGGACGACATGTTCCCCGGATTAGGGGCGCATCTGGAAGATGAAACGACGCTCGCCATCAATGGCGAATATCACGAGACCGGCTATTTCCAGCCGGTCCCCCCGGGGGCGGAGGTGTTCTTCATCCCCCGGATCGAGGGGGGCTGAGGCCTCTCTGGACTGCGCGGAAACACCGGCTTGGGACCAGCGTCATGTCAGAGCCTGTTCGGCGCCCATCGCAGCGCCTGACGGGCTCTGATTTTTTGTTGCGCGCGTGATTGACTGCTTCGGTCGTTCCACTGACGGTCATCGCGTCAGCGGGTCTATGGTGCCTTGCGGCGGCGTGCGGCCGTGAGCCCCAATACCCCCGCGCCCACCAATGCGAGACTGATCGGCTCCGGCACCGGCTCAATCAGCGTTCCGAACGCCTGAGGCCCGGACACAGGTTGGCCGTACGACGCAGATGTGTGGATCAGGGCGAAGACGTTGGTGTCAACCGGACCGGAGAAATTGAAGTCGTCCCAGGCGATCTCCGTATCGGCGGCACTGTCACTGAACACCAGTTCGGCATAATTGCCGACCGCTTGTGTCGTGAACGTCCAGGTCAGGGTCGAAGCCGTCGCGGACAACGGGCTGGCTGATCCGTTGAGGTACAGGACCACCGCGGCCGTCGGGGAGGCCGATGACAGGCTGAAATCCGAAACCAGCGGGTTCCAACTATTGGTCAGAATGAGGTTCCAGCTCGTGATATTGCCCGCCGTCAGCGTCCCAAGCGTTCCATCCGTGCAAATATCGCCCGTGACCTTGGCCTGAATACCGGGGTTATTGCTGTCGATCGGGAAGTTGACGGCATAATCGGCAGCGCAAAGCGCCCAGGCCGGCGCGGCGAGACTGAGAAGGACCGCCGCGCAGGCCGCTTGCCAGCCTGCCCTTTTTACCACGGCGGCTGCTGACCGATTAAGCCGAATTGTTGCCACGTCCTTATCCCCTATCAAAAATCCCAAATCCGCCCGGAAACGGCGTTACCCTGGAACTGACCTGCCCGGCGCCCCAAGGGTATTGATAATACTGCACCATTCTAACGGCAAGGCAGCCGCTCCCACAGGCTCGGGGCGCTTGTTTATGCGCGTGACGCACGCTCATGATTGTACTATCGAAGGCGATCACGCGTTAAACGCGCAGAGCCTACAACTCGCCATGCAAGCGTTGGTTCAACACATCGATCCTTCATAAAATCCGGCGCACGATCCGAAGCAAATCACCGGCCCTATTCCACGCGCCGGTGATCCTTCGCGCGTCGGCGGATCAGCGTCCCTCCTACCGCCGCACCACCGCGCCACCCGCCCCCGAACGCCCGCCATCGACCACGACCTGCGTGCCGGTGGTGTTGCTCGACAGGTCCGAGCACAGGAACATCACGGTATTGGCGATCTCCTCCGGCAAGGCATAGCGGCCGGCGGGGATCGTCCGGTTCATGGCGACATGGATCGACTCGGGGTCGCCGGGATTCCGCTGCTGCTCCAACGACCGCATCATCCGCGTCTCCACCGGTCCCGGGCAGACCGCGTTGACCCGCACGCCCAGCGGCGCGACATCGGTGGAGGCCACCTTCGTCAGCCCCAGCACACCATGTTTGGAGGCGACGTAAGCCGGCATCCCCGGCCCGCCGAACAACCCGGCGACGGAGGCGGTGTTGACGATCGCGCCCGAGCCTTGCGCGACCATCACCGGCAGCACATGCCGCATGCCCAGGAACACGCCCTTGAGGTTGACGGCGATCACCCGATCGAACACGTCTTCGTCGTATTCCTGCGTCGGCTTCACCGCCCCCTCGATCCCCGCATTGTTGAAGAAGCAGTCGATGCGGCCATAGGCGTCCATGGTCTTGCGGACATAGTCCTGGACGGACGCGGACTGCGTTACATCCGCCTGCACGAAGCCCACCGTGCCACCGCGCTGGGCGATGATATCGGCGCTGGCCTGACCGGACGTCGCATCATGATCGACCACCATCACCTTCGCACCGCGCAGCGCGAAACCGAGCGCCGTCGCCCGCCCAATGCCGCCGCCACCACCGGTGATCAGCGCGACTTTCCCCGTGAAATCCATGGTTCGTTCCTCTCTTTGGTTTGATGCGATCGCCCCATCGACGTACAGGATTCGACCCGATCACGCGAGAGCGCCGGATAGGCGTGGGCCCGCCGCGACAGCGCCCGCATGACCCCCATCCGTCGAACAAAGGCGCGGACGCCCTGAACGGGCCCTTTATTGTGAGCGTATCGCAATACTATTGTAGGAATATAGTAAGTATTTTGTAGGAGTATTGTAAGTTTTACATGTTTCGGCTAATGCCGCGCCACGAATGTCATGCCGGGGACCCCTCGCGACACTCGGTCTCCAACGGTCGAATAAGGAATCAGTCATGAAAAGGAATACACAGCCGGGACTCCTGTCCCTGTTCTGCGCCGCCGCGCTATGGGCAGCCGCCCATGGCCCCGCCAGCGCGGCCGGAGATTGCGGCACCGTGACCGAGAATCTGATCACGAACTGCGGTTTCGAAACCGGAGACTTCACCGGCTGGACCCGGAGCGGCACCACCGCGATGATGGCCGTCAACGGTTCGGCGTATAACATCGCCCCATCCCAGGGCGCCTACCAGGCCACTTTCGGCCGGATGCAGGGCACGGGCACAATCAGCCAAACCCTGCCAACCCTGGCAGATCACCTGTATCAGTTGAGCTTCGATATCGCCGAAGCCGACAATTTCTTCAGCGGCTGGGATATCAAATGGAATGGTGACGCCATGGGTTTCGGCCTCAATACAAGCGGATTTGGTTATACCACATACACCTATACATTGACCGGTCTCGGCGCTGACATATTGACATTCGATTTCCAGGCTCTCCGCACCACTTACATGCTGGACAACGTGTCCCTCGCCGACACGTCCGTCGTCGACGTTCCCGAACCGGCCTCCGCGGTTCTGCTCTTGACCGGGCTGACTGGTCTGGCCGTGGCCGCGCGCAAACGGAAAGCGCGGTCCTAAGCCCCGGGTGCGGGTGGTCCGGCGACTCCGCTGGGACCACCGGCCCCGATCCCAATGGTCGTGGCCAAATCCCGTAAGCCGGGGATCGAACCAGCCATCGAACATCAGCGCTTCCCGGCTGAACGCCCCGAGTTGGGCGGTTATGGCGCTGCTACAGCACCGTGCCTGCCCCGTCGTGGTCTGATCCGCCAGCCAGGGTGCGGCCAGATTGACGTGCCCCCAACGCGGCGCCCCACGGATCCAGGCGCCCTCCCATCCCGCGCGGCCGGGCGGGTGTCGTCCTCGGCGACGATGGGATCCGCACCTGGCAGCGGTTGTGGGTGATGATGCCAATACCAACCCGGGGCATGCGGTCTCGCTCCGGAATCATAATGACACCATCAGGCTGGATACCGGCGCCGCCGCCGAATGCCAGCATGGGCAGGCCCGCGAACAGAAGGAATCGTTGCAGCGCCATACACTCGCCCCCAAGCGGGCGGATGGGCGCGTGCCACCGCGATTCGCAGTGCTGCCTCGGCCTGCGGGATAACCCCGGCGTCAGTGGACCACGCGGGGAGCCCGGCTCCGGTTCATCCGTGTCCGATCCTGGACCACGGCCGTCCCAGATCGCCAGTGCTGATCGTGTCGTCGCCTTCGTGCCAGGCGCCGCGTATGCGCGAACGGCGTGGATAGGCCATTGGTTACAGCACGCCTGGATCGTACGCAGATTCACACTATTGCAATCATGCCATAGGCCGAGTATCATTGCGCATCGAATATCGAGCCTGCCAAAAATCAAAACCATATGGCTCGGGCATTCTAGCCCATCTTATTCATCCTGGCCCAGCCCAAGCGCCCGCCCGGGTCATATGGTGTCATACCGAAATAATACACCGCGCGCCTCGCCGATGCTTGCCGTGCCGCGTTTCGAACCAGATTTGTCAGGCGTTGGCGGTGGA
>CAIXEA010000162.1 GCA_903918315.1 uncultured Acetobacteraceae bacterium
CGCGTCGAGCAATGCTTCGGCAAACTCAAACGGTTCAAGCGGGTCGCTATGCGCTGTGAGAAGACCAAGCGAAACTACGAGGCATTCGTGTCATTGGCCTGTGTGTTTGTCTTGATCAAATCCGTCCACACGGCCTAGGAAACGGAGACAGGGACCACGAGGACGTTGGCCGGTTCGACGCGGACGCCATTGCCGAAATCCTCGACCAGGATGCGCTTGGGGCCGGGTTTGAGGAAGTCGAATGCCACCGTCTCCCGCCAGATGGCTGGCTCGCCGGCAGGTGGGATCGAATAGCCCGAGCTGCTGCGGAACCGGTGCTCGATCCGTCCGGTGGTCGAATCCTCGATCTGCAGGTGGAAATAGCCCTGGGCGTGCAAATCCGCATTGTTGCGGGCGACGATCTCAATCTCGTTGACCGATACGCCGACATGGTTGGCCTGGAACCAGATGGGCACGCGTTGCTGCATGCATTCCAGCACCGCGTCGCAGCCGATGACGTTTGCCAGTTCCTCGGCAACGGCGACGTTCATGCCGTGGCTTTTGACGGTGTCGTAGAAGTCCTTGGTTTCTTCCGGGGTCATGTCCGCCGGGCGCTGTTTGATCCCGCCGGCGGCGTGATCGAGGCCGACCAGCTTTGGTGCGCGGACGTCGGGTTGTGTCGGGTAATCGGCGAACAGCCAGGCATAGCTTTCCGGGCGAAACGGTCCGGCCCGGTTCGGGTCATCGGTTGCCGCGAAGCGGAACGGCAGATCGGTCACTGACGCGACCGCCCATTCAAGCAGCGATCGCGGGACCAGTTCCATCGCGACATCGGAGGTGCAGGCACTCAGCGCGGTGGGCAGCAACGACGCGCCAAGCAGTTGCAGGCCTTGGCGGCGTGAAACCATCGATTTGCGTATCGTCATCGTCCATTCCCCTTTCGGTCACGAGCGGCGGAGCAGCGGTCGGTCACTTCTTGCACGGGGCCAGAAAATCCCCGGCACCGGGTTGCTGATAGAAGCAGATGCGGTCCAGTTTGCGCCGCATGTCGTCGATGGTCGCGGCGTTTGTATCCAGCTTCCGGCGCAGCGTCTCGCCGCCCGCTGTATCGTCGAAACCCGGTCTTCCACCGGTCGCTACCCGCGCCAGACTTTGCTGCAACGCTTCGATCTTCTGGGCATTGGCGGCCGCCTGGATCGTGAGTTTGTCAATCTCGGCCCGGAGGGCTTCAAGCGTCTGCGCAGTCTGCGGTTGCGCCTTTTCCAGTGCTGTTAACCGGGTCGTCTGGTCCTCGTTCGTTTGGGCGCATCCTACGATCAGGGCGAGGATCGGTGCCAGCAATAAACATTTGGTATCCATCTCCGCCCCTAAGGCAACGTCAAAACGTCACGATCAGCTACCGCAATTGAGGTGCAGGCGCAATGGTCAAACCGATACACGTCCTGGTTGTGCCGTAATTGTGAGTGCAAGGGGTGGGGTTCCTGGTTTCGGCCGGATCGATTCGGTCAGTGGCAGGCGCCGCTCTGGTCAACCCGCCGCGTGGGGCCTAACCTCCACGAGGGAGGTACCATGAGCACGCTGTTGACCCGGAGATCCCTGACGACTGGCCTGGCCGCGACCACGGCGCTGATGCCCCGGGGCGGGCGCGCCGACACGGTGGCGTTGGAAGCGGCCGCGCGCGCTGAAGGGTCGTTGACCTGGTATGTGGCCCAGGTCGATTCCCAAACGGCGGAATTGATGGGGCGGTCATTCACGGAGCAATACCCGGGCATCAAAGTCTCAGTGATCCGGACCACCGGGCAGGTGGCCTATGAGCGGCTGACCCAGGATTTGAAGAACACTGCCCCGCAGTGTGATGTCTTCAGCACCACCGACATCTCCCACATGCCGGCGCTGTTGAAGCGAGGGGCCTTGGCAGACTACACGCCTGAGAATGCGGCGTTCATTGCCCCCGCCTTTCAGGGATTGGGTCAGGAACGGTTTTACTACCCCAGCACATCCACGCTGATGCTGATGCTTTACAACACGCAGCGGGTTAAGCCGGAGGAAGCACCCAGGGCCTGGACCGACCTGCTTGATCCTCGCTGGAAGGGGCGGCTGGCCTTCGGCCACCCGGGATTCAGTGGCTATGTCGGGGTTTGGGTGGTGGCGATGCGGCGTCTCTACGGTTGGGACTATTTTGAAAAATTGGCAAAGAACAATCCTCGTATCGGCCGATCGGGCAATGATCCGATCACGCTGCTGAATGCGGGAGAATGTCTTGTGGGGCTCGGTCCGCTGGGAACCAGCATGCAGTCCGCGGACAAGGGCAACCCGATCGGGATCGTTTATCCCAGTGATGGCGCTGTCCTGTGTGTCGGCCCGTCAGCCGTGCTGGCCAGCGCTCCCCACCCGAACGCCGGTCGGCTGTTCGCGAATTGGCTCATGAGTCTTGAATTCGCCCGGCTTTGCGCGGACCAACGTGTCGATGCGGTTCGGGCCGAGGTGCCCCCGAAAGCGGGAGCCAGGCCGCTTTCTGATGTTAAACTCCTGCGTTTCACCACCGCGGAGCTGGGGAAAGAGGTTCCAGAGGTGATCGAGCAGTGGCGGGATACCTTTATATAATGCGTGGTGCAGCATGAGTGGTTCAACCCAGGGGCTGCGCGCCCGTGCGTTCGATCCGTTGGTCATACTATGGGTCGTACTCGCCGCCGCCCTGGTGTTCCTGGTGGTCAATCCTCTGTTTCAGTTGGTTAATACCAGCCTGCAGGAGGTCGATACCGGCAAATTCACCCTGATGAACTACGTAACCGCGTATTCGCGGCCGCGGTATCTGACCGCGATGTGGAATTCGGTGCGGTTGGGATTCACCGTCACTACGATCTGCCTGCTGTTCGCGGTCCCGATGGCGTGGGCGGTTTCGCGCACCGATATGCCCTGCAAAGGGCTGGTTCGGATGCTCGTGCTTGGGGCGTTTATAACGCCCCCTTATCTGGGGGCCATCGGTTGGATCCTGCTGGCCGGGCCCAATTCCGGCTGGCTTAATCAGGCGTGGATGGGTTTGACCGGCGCGTCTGAAGGGCTGTTCAACATCTACTCGTTTGAAGGTCTGGCGTTCAATATCGCGGTCTACTCGTTTCCCTACATCTTCATCTTCACCAGCGCGGCGCTGGATGTGGTCTCATCGGAGATGGAGGATGCGGCCAATATCCTAGGGGCGGGGGTCTTGCGGACCACGATGCGCATCACCTTGCCGATGGTGGCCCCGGCGATCATGGGGGGCGCGATCATCACCTTTCTGGAAGCGATCGCCTTGTTCGGCTCCCCGGCCCTGATCGCCATTCCGGCTCGCTTTAACGTTGTGACGACCCAGTTGTTGCAGTTTTTCAGCCAGCCGATCAGGGCGGAGGTTGCGGCGGCTTATGCGGTACCTCTGCTGCTGATCACGATGGTCTTGTTCGGCCTCCAACGCTGGTTGGTGCGCCGGCGTGGCTATGTGGCCCTGACCGGCAAGGGGGGGGAGCGGCGGATCATGGAGCTTGGGCCATGGCGCTATGTCATGCTTGGCTATTCGTTATTTGTGCTCTCGCTGGCGGTTTTACTGCCCTATCTCGTGCTCTCTCAGGCGGCTTTGGCGAAAGCCTGGGGGCGCGGTTTCAGTCTGAGCAATCTGACCCTGCATAACTTCGAGTATCTGCTGTTCCAGCATGAGACCGCTGCGCAGTCCGTGATCAACAGCTTCACCTATGCCGCGGCGGCTGCCTGTATCGCCATCTCCCTGGGTTTGTCCGTGGCCTATATCGTGAGCCGCCGGCTGCTGCCCTACGCAGGTATTCTGAGCTTTCTCGCGATGGCGCCGTTTGTCGTGCCAGGGATTGTTCTGGCGATTGCGTTTTACGCCGCCTACGCGCCACCGCCTTTCACGCTCTATGGCACGGCGACCATTCTGATTCTTGCGTTTGCCACCCGCTTTTTGCCCATCGGCTTTGCCAACGCGGACGCGGCGATCCGGAGCATCAATCCAGAAATGGAGGAAGCTGTGCGGATCCTCGGTGGCGGGCGTCTGGTCGCTATCCGCAAGGTCATGGCGCCGCTGATGAAGCGGAACCTCATTGGTGCCTGGCTGTTGGTGTTCATTCCGGCCACGCGCGAGTTGTCGAGCGCGCTGTTCCTCTACGGTCCCAAGACCCGGACGATGTCGGTCATGCTGATGGACATGAGTGAGGAAGGGAATTTCGAACACCTTGCTGCGCTTGGTTTTCTCTTGCTGGCCGCGACCTTGGTTATCGTCGGGCTGGCGTCCATGTTATTGGGTCGCGATTTCATGCTGCGTCGGGAGCGTCAATGAGCCAGGAACACACCGCCAAATTGTCCCTCTCGGGGCTTGGCAAGAGCTTTGGGCCCGTTCCCGCGGTGGTTGGTGTCGACCTCGCGCTGCGCCCGGGTGAGTTCGTGTCCCTTCTGGGCCCGTCAGGGTGTGGGAAAACCACGACATTGCGCATGATTGCCGGCTTCATGAAGCCGACGACGGGAACGATATCGGTCAATGGCGTGACCGTGTCATCGACGACGTCGGTCGTGCCGCCGGAAAAGCGCGGTATGTCGATGATTTTTCAGAGTTACGCGATCTGGCCGAATATGACGGTCGGTGAGAACGTGGCGTTTGGGCTCAAGCTGCGCAAGCTGGGAAGCGCGGAGATCCTCCAACGCGTGGATCGCATTCTGGACACCGTGCAATTGCGACATCTCAAGGATCGTTATCCTGCCGAGCTTTCTGGTGGCCAGCAGCAGCGTGTCGCGCTGGCGCGCGCGATTGTCATCGAGCCCGAGGTCCTGCTTCTGGATGAACCCTTGTCGAACCTCGATGCCAATCTCCGGGAGGAGATGCGCAGTGAAATCCGCCGCTTGCATGACGCATTCCGGATCACGACCGTTTACGTGACCCATGACCAGTCGGAGGCGATGGTGACGTCGGATCGCATTGTCGTCATGAACCATGGCCGGATCGACCAGGTCGATGATCCCGTGTCTTTGTATAACCGGCCCAAGACCCGGTTCGTTGCGGGGTTTATTGGTCGGACCAATTTCCTGGATGGCCAGGTCGAGGGCGGGCAGATCGTTTTCCCCGGTTTTACCGTCCCTTCGGCGTCGGTTTCCGGGTTCAGTGCCATGAGAGGCCCGGCCAGTTTCTCCGTTCGGCCACAGACGATTGAGATCGCGGGGGAACGCGGCCCAGCGGAAGATGCCGGGTGGTGGGTTCGTGGCACAGTGACGGAGCGGTCGTATCTCGGGGAATACTGGGAATATGTCGTGCAGCCGGATGGGAGTGACCTTCGGCTGCGGGTTACGACGCCGCCGATGGTTGCTTATGACGGAGGGCGCATGGTGTGGCTGCGAATCGACCCGGACCGGATCGCGCATGTCCCCAGCCCGGCGGCTGGCGGGGAAGGGTGATGGGTTGTCTGCCATATAGGCGGTCTGTGTTTGGCAAATATTTGCAACTCCAGGTAGATTAGGGGTGTTGAACTTGACCTTTTACTGCCTCCGGTTCGGTATTGGGGGGCGTCCGGAGTGACAGATTTCCGTCAGTGGTTACATTTGTATTTTGATTTCGTCTTGCGTGGCCCTGCTGCTTGGATTATGAGACAACAGTCTGACTGCAGAATTCGATGATCATATTGGGAGCGCATATATTCTATAGTGTGTGCGTGATGAAAATCTAAAATAGAACGATCGAAATTGGCATGTCTGGAATGACATGCCCCATAGAGCGCGCATGTGATTATCTGAGAAGACCGCCAGATTGTGCCGATCGGAAAAAGGATGTTGCAAAAATTTAGCCCATCTTATTCATCCTGGCCCAG
>CAIXEA010000163.1 GCA_903918315.1 uncultured Acetobacteraceae bacterium
GGTATCCTCATCGGTGGCGGGCATGGCGGATTATGTCCGGCGTTCGGTGTGGGTGTAAGCAACCAATCACTGAACGATTCCATATGTTTGCGCCATGTCCGTTCGCGAATCCCTGCCATGCGATGAATAAGATGGGCTAAAGCGTGATTGTTTGCAGTAGCATCAATCGAATATGTGAATAACGAAACAAAACAAACAAGGCGCTTCCTCGCGCCCTCCGTGTTGGAGGGGCGCAGAGCATTCAGAACATAGCTTCCCCGGCGGCATAGGAAAATTTGCGCAAACAAAATTTCGCGTCAAGACAATTCGTCAGGTGTCCAGCAAACACTCCGTTCGCCGACCGTCCTGCATCACCGCGACGGGGGTTTCGGTTTGGCATCGCGCCATGGCCAGCGGGCAACGGGGATGAAACCGGCACCCGGAGGGAATGGCGGATGGGTCGGGATAGGTATCACCCAATCCGACATCCGGAATGGGGCGCCCAGGCTCCGGCGTCAAAACCGATGCCAGCAGCGCCCTTGTATAGGGATGGCGTGGATCGCTAAATAAACGACCGGCGGGCGCGTGTTCAACGAAGCGCCCGAGATACATGACCGCGACCTCCGTCGCGACATGCTCCACCACCGCCAGATTATGGCTGATGAAAACATAGGTCAGCCCGAAATCGCGGCGCAGGTCGGCGAGCAGATTCAGAATCTGCGCCTGCACCGACACATCCAGCGCGCTGGTTGGTTCGTCACAAACAACGATACGAGGTCGCAATATAAGCGCGCGGGCAATCGCGACCCGCTGGCGCTGGCCGCCGGACAGTTCTGCCGGAAACCGATCCGCCATCGCGACGGGCAGGCCGACGCGGGCCAGCATTGCCATCACCTCATCCCGCTGCCGGGCGCGGGGCAAGGTCCCCTGCGCCGCCAGCGGCAGGCCGACGATCTGATGAATGCGCTGGCGCGGATTCAGGGAGGAGAACGGGTCCTGGAAAATGGGTTGGATCAACCGGGCGCGGGCCTTGCGATCCATCAGCCGGAGGTCCTGGCCATCGACCAGGATCTCCCCCTCCGAGACGGGTAGAAGGCCGAGGATCATCCGCCCCAGCGTTGACTTGCCGCAGCCGGATTCGCCGACGATGCCCAGCACGCCGCCGCTTGCCAGGCTGAATGACACACCATCCACGGCGCGCACCACCTGGCCGGTCTCGAACATCCCGCCACTGCTGAAGCGCCGATGGACATTACGGACTTCGATCATGGCAGCGCCATGGTGCAGCGCACGGTATGCGCGGGCGTGACGGCCTGATCCGGAATGGTGCCGCCGCAGGCGGGGGCCGCATGGGCACAACGATCCCGAAAGGCGCAGCCCGCGAAACCCTGGCCAATACGGGGCACGGTCCCCGGAATGCTGCCCAGCGGCTCGTCGCGCGGGGTCTTGCCGGGAATGGGAATGCAGCCAAGCAGGCCGCGGGTATAGGGATGGGTGGGGGCGGCGAACAGGGCGGCCGCCGAACCGTGCTCCACGACCTCACCCGCATACATGACGGACACGCGCTGTGCCATGCGTGCGACGATGCCAAGGTCATGGGTGATCAGCAGCAGCGCCAACCCCAATTCCGCCTGCAGGGCTTGCAGTAGCCGCAAAATCTGCGCCTGCACCGTGACATCCAGCGCCGTGGTGGGTTCGTCGGCGATCAGCAGCTCCGGCTCGCACATCAGGGCCATGGCGATCATCACCCGCTGGCGCAATCCGCCGGAGAGCTGGTGGGGGTATTGCGCCAGCCGCAAGCCGGGCGCGGTGATGCCAACGCGGCTCAGCAGTTGGGCGGCGCGGTCCAGGGCCGCGGCGCGCGAAGCGCCCCGATGCCGCTCATACACCTCCGCCATTTGGGAGCCGATGGTATAAGCGGGGTTCAGGCTCGTCATCGGTTCCTGAAAGATCATCGCCATCTTGTCGCCGCGCAGCCGCGCCATGTCCCGTTCAGACAGCCGCGTGAGGTCATGGTCCTGAAACCGCATCACATCGGCGGAGCGGCGTGCCCCGCGCGGCAGCAGATTCATCACCGACAGCGCCGACACGGATTTGCCGCAGCCCGACTCGCCCACCAGGCAATGGGTTTCACCCCGTGCGACCTGGAGCGAAATGCCGCGCACGGCGGCGGTGCCGTCGCTGAAACCGGTGCGCAGATTGACGATGTCCAGCACGGGTTTCGTCACCGCCGCGCTGTCCCAAGCAGATCGCGCAGGCCATCGCCCAGCAAATTGATGCCGAATACCAAAACGAACAGCGCGACGCCGGGCACCATGATCACCCAGGGGCTGAAGAACATGTAGTCCTTACCTTCGGCGATCATCAGGCCCCAGGATGGCAGCGGCGGCGGAACCCCAAGGCCCAGGAACGACAACGCGGCTTCCAGCAGGATCGCCAGCGCCATTTCCAGGGTCGCGACCACCACCAGATGCGGCAGGATATTCGGCAGTACCTCCCGAAGCAGAATATGCCGGATGGAGGCGCCCGCGGCCTGCGCGGCGGCGATGTATTCGAGGTTGCGCACCTGCATTGTCGTGGTGCGGGCGACGACGGCGAAGCGCTCCCACAGCAGCAGGCCGAGCGTCAGCACCACCACGGTCAACGAACTGCCAATCAACGCGACCACCGTCAGGGCCACCAGGATCAGGGGAATGGCCAGGCGGCAGCTGATGGCGAACATCACCACATCATCCGTGCGTCCGCCGAAATAGCCGCCCACCACCCCCAGCGTGATCCCGATCAGGCCGGAGGTCACAACCGTCAGGACGCCGATGAGCAGGGATATGCGGGAACCGAAGACCAGGCGTGACAGGTAGTCGCGCCCCAGCTGATCGGTGCCCAGCCAATGCGCCGGCGATCCGCCCTCCATCCATCGCGGTGGGACCATCCGTTGCATCAGGTCCTGTGCGAAAGGATCCCAGGGCGCCAGCCGATCGGCTGCCAGCGCGACCAGCACGATCGCGCCCACGACCAGAATCCCCAGCCAGGTTGAGGGAGAAACCCTCATCCCGCGCGCAGCCGCGGGTCGAGCACGGCGTTCATCATGTCAGCCACCAGCGTCAGCGCGGTGTAGATCATCGCCAGCAGCAGCACGACCGCCTGCACCACGGGGAAGTCGTTCTTGCTGATGGACTCCCAGGCCAGATAGCCGATGCCGTGCAGGGCGAAGACCGTTTCGATCACGATCGATCCACCCAGCATGAAGCCCAGCTGCACCGCCGCGACGGATACCACCGGCATCGCGGCGTTGCGCAGCGCGTGCTTCAGCACGATCGATGCCGTGCTCAGACCCTTGGCGCGCGCGGTGCGGATATAGTCGGACGACAACGCCTCAATCATGCCAGCCCGGGTCAGGCGCAGCAGCGCCGGGATGGCGGAAAATGCCAGCACGATCCCCGGCAGGATGAACCCATCCCAGGTATCGATGCCCGAAATCGGCAGCCATTGCAGCTTGAGCCCGAACCAGATCACCAGCACCAGCCCGAGCCAGAAGCTCGGCATCGCCTGACCGAGCAGCGCGACCAGCCCGATGACGCGGTCGAGCACCGAACCCTCCCGCATCGCGGAGACGATCCCCAGCGGGATCGCCGTCAGCAGCGCGATCGTCAGACCGCTCATACCCAGCGCCAGCGTGATTGGCAGCCGCTCTTTGATCAGGCCGGAGACGGGGGCGTGATACAGATACGACCGCCCCAGATCGCCCGAGGCCGCGTTCGCCGCCCAGTCGAAGAACTGCACCGGCAGCGGCCGATCGAGGCCGTAGTTCTTGCGGATGGTGGCGATGTCTTCCGACGTGGCGTTGGGCCCGCCGATGGATACCGCGAGGTCTCCCGACAACCGGGTGAGCGAGAACGCCACCACCAGCACGGTCAGGCAGACCAAAAGCGCGAGCACCGCGCGGCGAAACAGGAAACCCAGCATAGGCGGAGCCTAGGGGGCGGCGATGGTGCGCCGCAAGGTCCCTCAAGGCGATCTGGCGGCAATCGACTCCCCATTGGATCCAATTGGCGCGGCGATGCGCCTATGGCACGAACCGATCATGCACCACGGCGCGCCTCACCATCGGATCCCCACCCTATCGCGGCGCTTCACCGGGAACACCCTATACGCCGTGAGCCAGCCGGCGCTGGGCAACGGCGCCGCTCTGGCCACACGCGCCGCCATCCCCCAAGATGCCGCTTGAAGTGAGGAACCCCGCCATGAAAATCACCGCCGTTGAGACCAGCCTGACGCGTATCCCCTTCGACATGGGCGCCAAGCCGGTCACCTTCGGCGGCGTCGGCTGGCAATATATGCACACCCTCTGGATCCGCATCGTCACCGAGGACGGGATCGAGGGCTGGGGCGAAGGCTTCGGCCATGCCTGCGTCGCTGCCACCAAGACCGCCTTCGACACCCAGATCGCGCCGGCGATCCTCGGCCAGGACGCCCGCGACATCGCCGGCATCCGCGCCCGCCTGTCCAAGACGCTGCATCTGTTCGGCCGCAACGGGCCGCATGTGTTCGGGCTGTCCGGCCTCGACATCGCGCTGTGGGACATCGCTGGCAAGGCGGCGAATATGCCGCTCTGGCGCCTCTGGGGCGGCACGCCCAAGGAGTCGCTGACCACCTATGCCAGCCTGCTGCGCTATGGCGCGCCCGGTCTGGTGGCCGAGGCCTGCAAGCGCGCCACCGCCCGCGGCTACCGCGACATCAAGCTGCATGAGATCGAGCTGCCGATGATCCAGGCCGCCCGCGATGCCATCGGCCCCGACGTGAAGCTGATGGTGGACTGCAACTGCCCCTGGACCGTGCGCCAGGCCACCGACATGGCGATCGCGCTGCGGGACCTGAACCTGACCTGGCTGGAAGAGCCGGTCTGGCCGCCGGAGGATCACGCCGGCCTCGCCCAGTTGCGCGCCGAGGGCATCCCCATCTCCGCCGGGGAAAACGCCGGCGGCCTGCACGATTTCAAGGCGCAGTTCGACCACGGCGCCCTCGACATCGCCCAGCCCAGCGTCACCAAGATCGGCGGCCCCTCGGCGATGATGGAGATCGCGGCCTTGGCCAAGGCGTACGGCGTGCGCTTCGTGCCGCATAACGCCTATTTCGGGGCGGGGTATCTCGCGTCCTTGCACCTGAACACCGCCTTTGCCCCGGACGCGCCGTTCGAGCGGCTGTTCATCGATCTGGAGGCGAGCCCGTATCACGACTTAGTGGTGGCGGAGAATGGACAGTCGAAGGTGCCGATGGGGCCGGGACTGGGGCGGGATCCGGACCAGGCGGTTCTGGCACAGTATCGGCAGGGCGATGTCACGGTGCATCGCGCTTAACCCGCCGCAATTCTTCCCGGAGTCCCCCATGAAAATCACCCGCCTCCGCACCCAGGTCGTCCACCTCCCCATCACCCCGCCGATCCTCACTGCTTTCGGCGCGATCCGGAGCGCGGATTGCGTGCTGACCTTCCTCGACACCGACGAGGGCATTACCGGCGAAGGCCTGGTCTTCTCCATCAACAACGCCCGCCTCGGCGTCATCCATGAGATGATCCGCAATCTGGAGGACCTGGTCCTCGGCCTCGACCCCCGTCTCGGTGGCAGCCTGAACGCGACGGCCTGGAAGGACCTGAACTTCCTCGGCTACGAAGGCGTGTCGATCGTTGGCCTCGCCGCCATCGACAACGCGTTGTGGGACCTGCGCGGCAAAGCCGCCGGCCTGAATGTCGCGCATCTCATCGGCGCCTGCCGGCCGGCGCAGAAGACCTATGCCAGTGGCGGCCTATGGCTCGGCAGCTCCATCGATGACCTGCAAAAGGAAGCCGCCGGCTTCGTCGCACGCGGCTTCAAAGCCATGAAAACCCGCGTCGGCCCCACCGACCCGGAAAAGATGGTCGAGCGCGTGGCCGCGGTGCGCGAAGCCATCGGCCCGGATATCGGCCTCATGGTCGACGCCAACCAGCAAATGAGCGTCAAGCAGGCCATCCGCATCGGCCGCATGATGGAGGAGCTGAACCTGACCTGGTTCGAAGAGCCGGTCATCTGCCACGACCACGAGGGCGAAGCGCAGATCGCCGCCGCTTTGGACACGCCCATCGCCTCGGGTGAAACCGTCTACACCCATCGCGGCATCCACCAGATGCTGGAAGCGCGTTCCGCCGACATCCTGATGCCCGACCTGCAACGCATGGGCGGGCCGACGGAATTCCTCAAAGCCGGGCACCTGTGTGAGGCCTATCACATCCCCTGCGCCTCCCACCTGTTCCCGGAAATGAGCCTGGCGCTGCTCGCCAGCCTTCCCGGCGGGCATTACCTGGAACACATGCCCTGGTTCGAATCCATCTACAAAGAGCGGATTGAACTGGACGCGAACGGCGATGCCATAGTATCCGATCGGCCCGGCTGGGGGTTCAGCTTCGACCCCGAGGCCATAAAGCGCTTCAGTGACTGAAGCGCCTCGGCCCATATATTGGGGCCACTGTTAACGATTGGTTAAACATTTTGTGGTTACATGGGGCCATGCGCCCGATCATTCTATCGTTTTTGGCTCTGTTTCCGCTCTCCGCCCGCGCGGAGTCCTTTTGCGGCCTGATGGGAATGCCGGCGGTTGAACTCACGCATATCTCGCGTGGGTTCGGGCCCGGGCATTCCTGGCATCGATCTCATGGCACCGCACGGGTCCCCGATCCGCGCGGCGGCCGGGGGCACGGTGGTCTATTCCGGCTGGTATTATGCCTATGGCAACATCGTCGACATTCAACACGATGATGGGGTGATCACCCGCTACGGCCATATGTCCGCCTTCGCCCCGGGCATCGAAGCCGGCGCCCCCGTATCCGCCGGTCAGATCATCGGCCGCGTCGGCGCTACAGGCCGCGCCCACGGGCCGCATGTGCATTTTGAGGTTCGGATGCACGGCCACGCGGTCGATCCCCGGCCGTTTCTGGCCCTGGTACCCTGCCCGGATACGTGGGACAGCGAGCCGATCGAGGAAGCCCGTGCACCGGTGGGCAAGCCGCGGCGGGGCCATCGCCGTCATTAGAGCGTGATCGGCGGAGGTGGAATCACCGGAGCCGTGAATCACGCTATCAAACAATCGGTTAGAGCATGTCAGGTGCGCCTGAAAGCACCAGACATGCTATAGAGCAACCACCAGAATCAATGACCCACCGGTATCACCCGTCGATCGTCAATCGCGGCTTGGGCGGGCCCGATACCCAACGCAGGCTCCCGGCGGTCGCGCAACTGCGGCATGCGCCCCGCCAGAGGTCATGCTCCGCGTGGCAGGCCTGACACCGCCAGATGGGGTCGGGTAAAGCGTCGGCCGCGTGGCGCAGAGCGGCGCGGCCGTCCTTGTGTTCGGCCTCGTCAATCTCCGCGCGGAGCAGCCAGAGCCGCCGCTGGTTGAAGCCGGCTGCCTGCGCTGCTTCGACCTGGTGCCGCGCTTCCCCGGTCAAGCCGGCTTCCAGCGCCGTGCGGGCCAGCAAAAGCCGGCTCTCCGCATGTTCCGGATTGGCGTTGGTAAGCCGCTGGGCGGCCTTGGCCCGATCCAGGGGGGAGGACACCTCCGACAGCGCGGCCTCCGCGATGTCGGGATGCGGCGCCAGGGTCCAGGCGTGGCGGAGAATGGACAGTGCCCGCCGTTCCTTGCCGGCTGATCGCAAGGTCGCGGCATAAGCCAGCACCGCGGGGGCTAATGTGGGATCGTCCTTCCAGGCCTGCTTGGCCAGGTTGGCGGCGAAGGCGGGATTGGGTTCCGCCAGCGCGGCCGCCGTGCCCAAAGCGGCGCGGGGCGTGCCGGGATCCGACAGGGCCAGGGCCGCGGCCCAATCCCCGGCCCGCACTGCCAAACGGCCGCGTTCCGGCCGGAACCAGCTGGCGCCTGGATAGGCTTTTTCAGCCTGCGCCGCCAAAGCCGCGGCCTCCCGCCAGTCCTGTCGCGCCACCGCCAGCCGGAACAGCCCACGATAGCCGAGCAAGGCCGCATCCGGATTATCCGCCAGGGCGCGGTAGGCCGCTTCCGTCTCATCGTCACGGTCCGCCAGACGCCCGGCTTCCGCCGCCAGGAGCAAGGTCTGCGGTGTATCGCCGAGCATGGCGCGGGTCCGATGCGCCGCCCGCCGGGCTTTCGCGTGATCCCCGGCCGCGAGCGCCACCAGGGTCTGCGTCACCGCCGCGTCGCCCCCCCGCCGCCGCCGATCGGCTCGCCACCGGCTGGTGAGGGCTGGCAGGTTCAGCAAGGCCGAAAGCAGGCGCGACGCCCAATAGCCGAGGAGCAGCAGCGCCAGGAACCCCGTGACCACGACCGGGGTCGCGGCCTCGATCGTTGTCCCATCAAGCTCTGCGGTCACATGCCCCGGCAGTTCAGCGATGACCCAGGCGAGCGCGATGAAGACCCCACCGGTCACCAGCACGGACAGAACCCGGCGCATCAGCGGGAGTCTGCCAGATCGGCCAAAGCCTGCCGCGCATCGCGCAGGGCGGTGGCATCCGTGAGCCAGCTGGCCATGGCCTCGGCCGAAGCGCCATGCAACGCGCTCACCGCGGCAATGGCGCCGTTCAGGTCGCCCGCCTCCAGAGCGGTCCGCGCGCGCGCCAGAACGCCCGAGGCCGGATCACCCATCAGGACTTTGTCCCCCTGCCGGATGGTCACCAGCGTGCCGGCGCGGGCGAGCATGCGATCGAGGATGGGGCGATTGTCCTGATCCGGCTGCGCCGCATCCAGGGCGGCCCGTTCCGCGGCCGGATAGCGCAGACGCAAGGCGGCTTCAGTGGGGGGGGCCTTGTCCGCGAACCGCGCCAGCGCCGGTGGCGCGCCCAGGATATCCCCGAGCTTTTGCCCGGCCGCCAAGGCTGACGCGGCCGCTTGTAACCGGGCCAACTGCGCGCCGCGCAACGCGGCTTTCTCCACGCTCGCCAAACGGGCGGTCAAACCGCTGACGTCAACGGTGGACCGCTGCTGTTCCAGCATGTCCAGCCGGGCCAGGAGCGCGGCCCAATCCGGTGCCGGCCGGTGTTCGAGCGTGTCCAGCCGCGCCGTCAATTGGCTCAGATCGGGGATCGCGGCGGGCCGCGGCTCACCCGCGGGCGGCCGTTGTTCCAGCGCGGTGATCCGGGCTTCGACCGCATCCAGGCGCTCTTCGAACGAAGCCAGATCGGGGCCGATCGGGGGCTGGTACCAGAGATGGGCCACAGCCGCCGCCAGGATCAGAAATCCGGCAGCGCCCAGCCATGGGGTCAGGCCACGCGACGCAACAGGGGGCGTCGGGCTCGCATCGGCGTTGGGGGGCAGGTTTGTCTCGGTCATCGGAGCAGCGCCAGCATGGCGTCCTGAGTGGGCTTCCCGGCGACGCCGACATGGCGCCACGGCAAAGCCTTTAATGCCACGCCGGCGGCGGCGCCGATAGCCACGGCCTCAATGTCCGTCAGGGTTTCAGTCAACCCCGCCTGGCGGATCAGACGGATGAAGCTGCGCGCCGTTTCCGTGGAGAAGAACAGGGCCGCGCGCACCTGGCCCGACCGCAGCGCATCGCGCGCCGCATCGGGAAGGGAACGGGTTGGACGGGCGGCATAGGCGACCCGCCGGATGACCCGGAATCCGGCGTGTCGCAGGTGGGCCGCGAGGGATTGACCCTGCACTTGCCCGGACAAAAGCAGCAGCGGCCCCTCTGCCGGGCGGCATTCCCGCATGACTAGGGCTGCCAAAGCCATGCCGTCACCATCGGCGCTGCTCACCCGGGTGAAACCCAGCGCCCGCGCGCGCGATGCGGTCGCGTCGCCGACGGCCAGCAGCGGTGTATGGTGAAAATCGGAGCCGATCGCTGCCAGGGCGTTGCGGCTGGTCACGAGCACGGCCGCCAGCGCGGCGGTTCCTGGCGCGCGGCAGCGACGGGCTTCGATCGCCATCGCCGGGGCCAGGATCGGTGTCAAACCCATGGCGGCGAGGCGGACGGCCGTTTCACCGGCGCCCGGTTCGGGACGGGTAATCAGCACGCCAGACGGGCGCGGATCAGCCAAAGATATCCCTCGGGCAGTCGGCCCGCAGGCTGGCGCCGAGTTCAGCACCAATCCGGTGCGCGTCCGTGCTCAGGCCGTGCAAAGAGCGCTTGATGAGGAAGCTGCCATCCGTCCGGGCAACCAGCCCGGTCAGGTGCAGCGCCCCGTTCGGCAGCCGCCGCGCATGCCCGCCGATGGGGGTGCGACAGGACCCGTCGAGCTCCGCCAGCATTGCCCGCTCAGCGGTCGAGACCGCCTTGGCTTCGGGATCTTCGATGCCGGCCAGCATCTCGCGCAATTCATGGTCGTCTTCGCGGACGGTCACACCAACGATGCCCTGCCCGGCCGAGGGCACCATCGCATCAGGGTCAAGGATGACCGACGCGTGATCCTCCAGCCCCAGGCGCCGGAGTCCGGCCAGGGCCAAAAGGGATGCCGTACACGCCCCCGCCCGTAGCTTGGCCAGCCGGGTCTGCACATTGCCGCGGATGGACTCCACGATCAGGTCGGGCCTCGCGTGCAACAGCTGCGCCTGCCGCCGGACCGACGATGTGCCGATCAATGCGCCGCTTGGCAGGCAGGCAAACGGATCGGCCGGATCAACGCGATGGCAGTCCGGACCGAGGATGAGCGTGTCGCGCGCATCCTCCCGCTTCAGGGTGCAGGCGAGAACGATGCCCGGCGGGAGCTCGGTTTCCAGGTCCTTGAGGCTGTGGACCGCGAAGTCGATCCGATGATCCAGCAGCGCCTCATGGATTTCCTTGGCGAACAGACCTTTCCCGCCGATATCCGCGAGACGGCGATCCTGCACCTTGTCGCCGGTGGTGTTGATGGCGTGTTCCTCGAACACGTTCATGCCGCGCAACACCGGACAGAAGGTGGTCAGCAGCTTCAGGAACGCGCGGGTTTGCACGAGCGCCAGTGGGGAGGCGCGTGTTCCAACGCGGAGCGGCAGCTCTCGTCGGTGTGGCGGAACGCGGGAGGCCTGATGCGGATCTGGCGTGGCGGGTTTCATCATTGCGTCCTATTACTGCCGCCGTTCGAGGGAAAGATGGCAAATTCATTTATTGGCCCGGTGTTGGGGATCGAATCCTCCTGCGATGAGACCGCGACCGCGATTCTCGATGAGTCCGGTCGCGTGCTGGCGGAGACGGTTCACAGTCAGGAACGCGAACATGCGCCGTTTGGCGGCGTGGTGCCCGAGATCGCGGCGCGCGCGCACCTGGCCTGTTTGCCGGATCAGATCCGTACGACCATGGCAAAAGCAGGTCTGACATTCGCGCAACTGGGGGGTGTCGCGGCCAGCGCGGGTCCTGGCCTGATCGGTGGCCTAATCGTGGGCAGCCAGATGGCCAAGGGGATCGCGCTGGCCCAGCGGCTGCCATTCGTTGCCGTCAACCACCTGGAAGCGCACGCCTTGACGGCCCGGCTGCCTGGTTTGCTGCCGGATGGCGCGCCCTTCCCTTATTTGCTGCTGCTGATCTCCGGCGGCCACTGCCAGTGCATCGCGGTGGAAGGATTGGGCCGGTATGTCCGCCTTGGCGGCACGATCGACGATGCCGCCGGAGAGGCGTTCGACAAGGTTGGCAAGCTGCTGGGCCTCGGCTGGCCGGGCGGCCCGGCGTTGGAAAAGCTGGCGGCGCTGGGCGACGCGGCCGGATATGATTTCCCGCGGCCTTTGCTGCACCGCGATGGCTGCGATTTCAGCTTTTCCGGCCTGAAAACCGCCGTTGCGCGGGCTGTCGACCGGCATCCGCCAGGCGCCTTGCCCCAGGCCGTGGCGGCCGACATTGCCGCGAGCTTCCAGCGCGCGGTGGCGCAAGTGCTGGCCGACAGGGCGGGGCATGCGATGGCGATGATGCGCGCACGCTCGCCGACGGCCCGCTTGTTGGTGGTCGCCGGGGGCGTGGCGGCGAATGGTGCGGTGCGCGGCGCCCTGACCCAGGCGGCCGAAGCCCAGGGTTTTCAGATGGTCGCGCCGCCGGTGCGGCTTTGCACGGACAACGCGGTCATGGTCGCCTGGGCCGGGCTGGAACGCCTGCGCCGCGGATGGACCGACGGCATCGACTTTGCCCCCCGGCCGCGCTGGCCCTTGGATGAACCCGGTATGGACCGGAATGCCGCATGAACTATCGTCACGCATTCCACGCCGGCAATTTCGCGGACTGCATGAAGCATGCGCTGCTGGTCTGGCTGGTGGAAGCCTTGAAGCGCAAACCAGCGCCATTCTTCGCCTTGGATACCCACGCGGGGGTTGGCCAGTATGATCTGGACGCGCTCCCGGCCAGCCGCACCCAGGAAGCGCGTGAGGGGATCCTGCGGCTACTCCATTGTCAGGCCGAACCGCTGGTTCCCTATCTTTCGCTGGTCCGGCGCCTTGGCCTGTACCCCGGGTCGCCGTCGTTGATCGAGGCGCTGATGCGCCCGGATGACCGGCTGGCCTGCTGCGAACTGCATAACGACGACGTTCGTGATCTCCGCCTGCTGTTCGCCCCCAATGCCGCGATCTCCGTCCATCACCGCGACGCCTGGGAGGCGCTGCGTGGTCTGCTGCCGCCGCGGCAGAAGCGTGGATTGGTGCTGATCGATCCACCGTTCGAAGAGCCGGAGGAGTTCGCCACCCTCGCCGCCGGTCTGCAACTGGGTCATTCCCGTTTTCGCACCGGCGTGTTCGCTGCCTGGTATCCAATCAAGCAGCGCGCGAGGGTCCGGTACTTTCTCGATATCGTACGAACCAGCGGCATTCGGGATGTTGTGACGGCTGAGTTCCTGCTGCGCGAGCCCTTGGATCCGTCGCGCCTGAATGGGTGCGGTCTGCTCGTCATCAATCCACCCTTCCGCTTTGAGGATGAGGCGCTGGCCATCCTCGATGCGCTCCGGGACGGCCTCGGCCTGGACGAACCCGGATGTGGCGGCACCGTTGCCAGAGTCTGCGATGAGTGAGTCTGCGATGAGTGAGTCTGCGATGAGTGAGATCGCGGTGATCGGTGCCGGGGCCTGGGGTACCGCGCTGGCGATCCAGGCCGCGCGTGCCGGACAGCGTGTCGTGCTCTGGGCGCGCGACCCGGCCAACGCGGCGGCCATCGAACAGAGCCGGATCAACCCAAGACTGCCGGGTGCCCGCCTCCCGGGACTGATCCGGGTGACAGCGCAGATGCCGGGATCCGCGCGCGCCATTCTGCTGGCGGTCCCGATGCAACATCTGCGTGGTATCGCGGTCAGGATTCCCGCGACGGACACCCCGATCGCCGTCTGTGCCAAGGGTGTTGAGGCCGGAACGCTGCGTCTGCCTCTGGAGATTCTGGACGCGTTGTTTCCCGGCCGGCCGGGCGCGGTGCTGACGGGGCCGAATTTCGCCCATGAGGTGGCCGAAGGGATGCCCGCCGCGGCGGTGATTGCCAGCACCGACCTCGCATGCAGGGACACGATCGCGGCCATGCTGGCGACGGCGTCCTTCCGTCTCTATGGCAATGACGACCCGGTCGGCGCGCAGATCGGCGGCGCGGCCAAGAACGTGATCGCCATCGCCGCGGGCGCCGTAATCGGCGCCGATCTGGGGGAGAATGCCCGCGCGGCCTTGATCACCCGCAGCCTCGCTGAACTCAGCCGGCTCACCCTTGCCCTCGGTGGGCGAGCGGAGACCGTGATGGGGCTGTCGGGCCTCGGCGACCTCTTGCTGACCTGCACCGGTGCGTCGAGCCGCAATTTCAGCCTTGGGCTGGCCTTGGGCAAGGGGCGGCATCTGGCTGATATTCTGGCCGAGCGCAGCACGGTGACGGAGGGCGTTTTCACCGCCCCGGCGCTGGTCGCACGCGCGGCCGGGGTCGATATGCCGATTTGCTCGGCGGTTGCGGCCATGTTGGCGGGCCAAACCACCTTGGGGCAGGCCATGGCGACCCTTCTGGCTCGTCCCCGCAGGGACGAGTAGGGGGCCCGGACGTCAGCCGGCAAAGGGAACGGGCGGCTGGCCGAAACGGTTGGGTCCCGGTGTGCCAGGCTGACACGCCCAGAAGATCAGCACGATGGCGCCGATAAGCGGGATAAACGCGATCAGCGCCCACCAGGCGGAGCGGTCAACGTCATGCAGGCGGCGAAAGCCCAGGCCGAGGCCGGGTAGAAGCGTCGCCAGTGAGAAAATGATCGAGAGGATGCTGACCCAATGGCCCAAAATCGCGCCCAGTATATTGAAGCCAATATGGGCCAGAACAATGAACAGGACCCAATACCAGTATTCCGGCCGTCCGACGCGACCGTCGAATTTAATGTAGTTGGCGAAACCCGACTGGATGGCCTGCTGGAATTCCATGGTCCTGCTTCCTGTGACGGGGAGTCGTTGCGCGAGAATCACATCCCCTGATCTGAACCAAATTATATGGGCCCGCCCTTCGACCCGTCAACATTTCGATATCAAGGGTGAATTTCTACACTACAGGAAAGGCAGTATCTGCGTTTCCAACTCATTCAGCACGACCGGCAACGGTTTCGCCCCCGGGCCAATGATCTGCGGGTTCAGGATGACCCGGTCGATTCCCGGCTGATCCAGCAATTGGCTTAACTGCCTGATGACGTCGCGCGGCGTGCCGGCCAGCGCATAGCGATCCACCAGGGTATCCGGAACGATGGCCGCATGGTCGGCTGCCGCGCTGGCGTGGTGACCAACTTCATAACTGGCTTGCAACTGCTCGACGGCGGCCCGCTCGGCCCCTTCGAACCACGCCGCACGCACATTCACCAAGGCTCCGGCGACCCGGGATCGGACGCGGTCGCGTGCTTCGCGCGCGGTCGTGCCCAGGCTGTAGGGGGCCCAGCATGACACTTCGATCTCTGACCGCGCGCGATCGGATTCGGCGACACCGGCATCGAACCAGCTCAGGGCGCGGGCCAGGAGTTCGGGCGAGAGGCCTTGATGCAGGATAGCGCCATCAGCGATGCGGGCCGCCGCGCGGGTCATGCGCGGTCCTGTCGCGGCGAGCACGATCGGCACTCGGACCGGCTGATCCAGCCAGGACAGATGTCCTTGCGTTCCGGCGGCAAAGACAATGGGTTCGCCCCGTATCAGCTGGCGCACGGTTTGGGTAAAGGCCGCGACGTCGGCGATCTTCGCGGCTTGCAGCCCGATGGTGCGCAGGGACGAAAATCCGGTCCCAACGCCCATGATGGCGCGATTGCCGGAAAACTCCGCCAATGTCGCCATCATGCCCGCGGCCACGCTGGGATGCCGCGTCAGTGGCTGGGTGACGCCGGTCGCCGCAAGCAAATGCGTGGTCGCGGCGAGAATGGCGGTGAGTGTCACCGTGATATCGCGGCAAAGTAGCTGGGAGTCGATCACCCAGACACTGTCGAAGCCGATGCGCTCGGCCAACGCGGCGTGGCGCGCCATCGCGGCCACCGGCTCGGTCCCCCACATCGTGAGACCGAGCCGTTTGCCGCGAAAGCGCCGGGCCCGCCCGGACAGTTATTCCGCCGCCAGATTGGGTTGGAACGGGGCAACCTCAGCGCGTTGCGCGGTGTCCATCGGTTGCGGCCACCATTTGTCCTCCCATTCCGAGAATAGGGGCTGCAGTTTTGGCAGGACATTTTCGGCGAAGAGCTTGGTGTTGTACTTCGCCAGGTCCTTGCCCATATTCCCGAACTGCAACAGCAGCATCAGATGCCCGACGTTCAGTTCGGTGGCGACCTCGGTCAGTTGTTCGATGACTTCTTCGGGGGAGCCGATGATCACATAGCCGTCGCGAACGATGTCCTCCATCTGGGTCGCCCGGTTCGCGGCATTGGCCCGGGTGGCCGCGCGTCCCACCTGGCTCGTCAGGCCGGCGCGTTGCGTCGCCTCGGTCACATAGCCCGGTGGCGTGGCCCACATCGCATCGGTGAACAGGCAGCGCCCGAAGAAATATTCGGCGGATTCCTTGTATAGTTCGTAGGCTTTTTCTTTGGTCTCGGCGACACCGACGAATTGCAGGAAGGCGGCGCGGTTGGGGTTGCGGTCCTTGCCCAGGCGATCCATCTCCGCCCAGAACCCATCCATCGTCTTCTTGCCGTCTTTGTATCCGTAATAGGACAGGTAGGCGTAGACGTAGTCCATCTCCGCGCACCACTGCCACGTCTCGACCGAGCCACCGCCGGGGATCCAGACGGGGGGATGCGGCTGCTGGATGGGGCGCGGCCAGATATTGACGTAGCGCTGCTGGTTGAAGCGGCCGTTGAAGGCAAAGGTCTCCGGCTCCTGCCAGGCCTTCATGACCAGGTCATGCGCTTCGTAATAGCGGTCGCGTAGCTGGCTGGGATTGGTGCCGTAGGCGTAGCAGTCGTCCATCGGCGTGCCGACGGGGAAGCCGGCAATCAACCGGCCGCCCGAAATCACGTCGATCATCGCGAATTCTTCCGCCACCCGTGTCGGCGGATTGTACAACGCCAGCGAATTGCCCATGACGCAGATCTTGGCATTGCTGGTGCGCCGCGCCAGTGAGGACGCGATCAGGTTCGGCGACGGCATCAGCCCGTAGCCGTTGGAGTGATGCTCGTTCACGCAGATCGCGTCGAAGCCGCAATCGGCGGCGTATTCGAGCTCATCCATGAAGTCATTGTACATCAGATGCGCACGCTTCGGGTCGAACAGCGAAGAATGGATATCGACCCAGACCGAGCGGTGCTTTTCCCGGAAATCGTCCGGTAGCTCGGTATAGGGCATCAGATGGAACCACATCAGCTTCATGGCGAGGATCCTGCAAGAGGGCGTTACCGATGAGTATGGCGGGTTAACTGGTGGGTTCGTCAAGGTTTCGCGACGGGGATGAGACGGCTGACCCGTCCTGTCGCGGCTGGCGCCGGTCGCGGGGGTTCATGGGCGGCTGGATCGTAATTTAGCCTTTCGGCTGGGGGGCGCGGCCCGCTAGGCTGTCCTCGTCGATGCCGAGGGAGCCATTCATGCGTTTCAAGTTCGCCGCCTTGTTTGCCTGCTTGGCCATGCCAGCCGCGGCGCAGACTTTGAATGTCGCGACCGGCGGGGCCTTTACCTCAATGGACCCGCATTATCACAATTTGACGCCGAATAACGTCCTCACCAGCTATGTGTTCGAGCCGCTGCTGCGTTTCGACCCGCACTATCAGCCGGAGCCGTCTCTGGCGGTGTCGTGGAAAGCGATCGACGATAAGACCTGGGAATTCAAGCTGCGTCCGGGCGTCACGTTTCAGGACGGCACCCCGTTCACCGCGGATGATGTGGCCTTCACCTATGCGCGCATTCCGCAGCTGCTGAACAGTCCGTCCAGCTTCAACTTCGCGGTGAAACCGATCACGTCGGTGGAGATCGTGGATAGCATGACGATCCGGCTGCATTCGGCCGTGTCGCTGCCGCTTTTGCCGTACAATCTTTCCAATGTACGGATCATATCCCGCAAGCATGGTGAGAATGCCGGCACGCCCGATTACAACACCATGAAGGCCGCCATTGGCACGGGTCCTTTCCGGCTTGTCGACGTCGCTGTCGGCGATCACGCGACGTTTGAACGCAATGAGTCCTGGTGGGACACCAAACCGGCCTGGGCCAAGGTGAACTACCGCTCCATCCCCAATGACGCATCCCGTAATGCCGCGCTGCAGTCGGGTGACGTCGACATCATCGACGCGGTCCCGACGCGCGATGTGGCGGATCTGAGCAAGAACCCAAAGCTGGAAATCGCTTCCATGGCGGGCCAGCGGCTGATCTATCTCGGTGTGGATTCCGGCCGGGCCCAGTCGCCGTTTGTGACCGATCACGATGGCAAGCCATTGGCGAAAAACCCGTTGCAGGATGTCCGGGTGCGCCGGGCGCTGTCCCTGGCAATCAATCGTGCAGGGATCAAGGACCGCATCATGGATGGGTTCTCCGCCCCGACGGGGCAGCTGATGCCGGTCGGCGCCAGCGGGTATGAACCCTCTCTGCCGCCCGATGCCTATGATCCGGAGCAAGCGAAGACGCTGCTGGCAGACGTCGGCTATAAGGATGGATTTGGGATCACGCTGCATGGACCCAACAACCGCTATGTCAACGACAGCAAGATCGCCGAAGCGATCGCGCAGATGTGGACGCGGATCGGAATCAAGACCACCGTCGATACCATGCCGTCAGCCACATTCTTCAGCCGCGCCGTCAAGGCGGAATTCAGCATCCGCGTGACCGGTTGGGCGAGTGACACCGGGGAGGCCAGCAGCAATCTGACCGAGCTTGTCGCGTCATCGGCGCCCGAGAAAGGCCGGGGCGCCGTCTTCGATCCCTCGCGCTATGCCAATCCGAAGATCGATGAGATCATCGAACGGTCCCTGAGCATCGTTGATACCCCGGCGCGGGAAGCCGTCTATCGGGAAGCTGAACGGATGGCGATGCCGGACTACCCGGTGATCCCGTTACATCATCAGGTCAATGTCTTCGCCATGCGCAAAGGGCTCGCGTTCCATATGCGCATGCAAGAAGGTATCCGGGCCTGGGACGTCGTTCCCAAATAACCCGTCGCCCTTTACCGGGCGGCGCTTTCATGGGCGAGCTTGGAGACGAAGACCTGGCGGGTCTTGAAAGACAACCAGACCCGCCGGCCTTCCAGGAAGTCCTCCCCGATCAGGGCATCGCCGACCCCGACATCGGTTGGCAGCACAGTCAGCATCAGACCTTGAATCAACGCCGGTCCAACCCGGAATTCCCGAAACCAGTGATAGCGCCCGATCGTGGAGCCAGCGCCGATACCGCGCTGGCGTATCTTGCGATCCATGGCCATCGTCTGCTCATCCAGCCCCATCCTTGTGGCCATCGCCACCCCGATCGTCGTCGCGGAAGCGCCGGTGTCGAGGATGGCGGTGCCCTCGAAGCCGTTCAGTTTGAAGGGAAGCAGGAGGCGATCCTTGCGCGCTGTCACGCCTTGCACCGCCACGAAGGGCTCGGTCCATGGCGGCGCATTGTCCGGGCAGCGTCGGACCCGATACAGGGTCAGGGCCCGGCCAGGCACATCGATGTCGAGATCGAAGGCCAGCAGGATGTCCGCGCCCAACACCCCGTCGATCGTCGCTTCCGCGTCGCCCTCGAAACCGAATGTGCCAACCCCGATTCGCTCGACCGGGGGCAGCCGCAGCGAACCAAGGACGAAATCGTTCACGATCGCGTCGGTGCTGGTCGTTGAGCCACCCAGCCCGAGCGAGGTTCCGATCCGCTTGGGATCGCGTTCCAAATGCAACCGTTTCACGGCGGATTCGGAGAGGGTGGTCCGCTCAGCGCCGCTATCGACCACCAGTCGGACCGTCTGCCCGTCGATCCCGACCGTGACGATCAGCAGCCGCTTTTGCACCTCCAACGGCAGCCGTGCCAGGACGACCAGGTCGCAGGACAGACCTGCTTCGGGGGCGCAGCCGCTCCCCACCAGAAGAAGGAGCAGCGCGATCGCGGACAGGGCGAGGCGTCGGAGGGGCAGCAAGGGTGGTCAATCCTTCTGTGATGCGGTTCCCCATGATGGCAGGGGGAGCGGGTGGTTGCCACCTCTGCGCTTCGGTGGTCCGATGGTCCGCCATAGTTCCAGCGAAGCTGACCCGCCATGACCGACGCCATCACTGAAGAGTTGTTCCGCAACGCCATCTCCGCCCTGGGCGATGAAATGGTGCTGACGATCTATCGCACCGCCTATTCGGGGGTGCTGAAGAACATCATGGATTACAGCGCCGCGATCTGCGACGCCGAAGGCCGGCTGGTCGCGCAGGGGCTGAGCCTGCCCGGGCATCTGTGCTCGATTCCCGTGTCACTACAGGCGGTGCTGGCCGCCTTCGGGGACGACGTCGCCGAGGGTGATATTTTCATCAACAACGACCCCTATGACGGGGGCATGCATCTGCCGGATATCTTCATCTTCAAGCCGCTGTTCGCGGGCGGGCGGGTCATCGCTTATGCGGCGACGATTTGCCACCACACCGATGTCGGCGGGCGGGTGCCGGGGTCAAATGCGTCCGACAGCACGGAAATCTATGCCGAGGGGCTGCGCATCCCGCCGCTGAAGCTTTACGAAAAAGGCCAGCCAAACAGCACCTTGTTCCGGATGATCGAACGCAATGTGCGGTTGCCGGGGCGGGTATTCGGTGACCTGCGGTCCCAGCTCGCGGCCTGCGAGATCGCGGCACGGGGCATGTCCGATCTGGTGGCGCGTTACGGCGCCGACGGGGTGACCGAACTGATGGTCGCGATGATGGACTATTCCGAGCGGCTGACCCGCCACTGCCTGCTGGAGCTGCCGGATGGTGAGGCGACGTTCACCGACTGGATCGACGACGACCAGATCGATGTCGGCGTGCCGATCAAGCTCGTCTGCACCATCCGCAAGCGCGGCGACACGATGGAGGTCGACTGGACCGGTAGTGCTCCGCAGGTGAAAGGGGCCATCAACAATACCTTGAGCTACACCCAGGCCATGAGCTTCACGGCGGTGAAGTCGGTGTTGTCGATCAACATGCCCAACAATGACGGCGTGTTCCGTCCCATCAAGGTGATTGCCCCGGCTGGCACCGTGACCCATGGCAAGCTGCCGGCGGCCTGCGCGGCACGGGGCCTGACCGGGTTCCGCGGCGCTGATTGCGCCTTTGGGGCTCTGGCGCAGCTGTATCCGGGGAAGGTGTTTGCCGCGTCCGACGGCGGCAATACCGGCCTGACCATTGGCGGTTACGATAAGGCGCTGAACCCGTTTATCTATGTGGACTTTATCTCCGGCGCCTGGGGTGGGCGGCCCTGGGCTGACGGGTTGGACGGCAACACCACCATGTTCGCCAACATGGCCAGCTTCTCGGTGGAGGTGATCGAGGCGGAGAATCCCCTCGAAGTGCTGGATTATGAATTCGTCCCGGACACCGGTGGTGCCGGCAAGTACCGGGGTGGCATGTCGCAGCGCAAGACCTGGCGCATGTTGGCTGATGAGGGGATTCTACAGGTGCGCGCAGACCGCCAGACGCATCGTCCTTATGGGTTGTATGGTGGCGGGCCGGGGATGCCCGGACTGAACGTGATGGATCCCGGTGAGCAGACCGAGCAAAAGCTGCACGCGAAGATCACCATGACCCTGAAGAAAGGCCAGGTTTTTCGCCATGAGCTGCCCGGTGCGGGCGGCTGGGGATCGGCTTTGGATCGGGATCTGGCGTTGGTCGCACGAGACCTCCGCGATGGTCTCGTCACCATCGAGGGCGCGGCGCGCGACTATGGCGTGGTGGCCGCTGGTGACCCGCCCGCGATCGACATGCCCGCGACCCAGGCGCTGCGGGCCCGACTGAGTCGGGAACGCGCGCCTCTGCCGGATGTGGCGTGGGAACCGGCCGCGTAATTTTACATCGTGACGGCTGGTCCGATTCGGCCCCGGCATTCCCCAAAGCCGATGGAAACCTGACCGGGACGGTGGCAGTGGGCGCGGAAGATGATGTCGTCACCATCTTCCAGGTAGCGCCGCACTTCCCCGTTGCCCAGCTCGATCGGGCGTGACCCGCCGCGGCTCATTTCCAGCAGGCAGCCCTCGGTGCGGACATCCGGGCCGGACAATGTGCCGGTCCCAAACAGGTCGCCCGGAATCAGATTGCAGCCATTGGATGTGTGGTGCGCCACCATTTGGGCCACGGTCCAATAGAGGACCGCCGCATTCACCGAGGACAGGCGGTGGGCCGGCGTGCCGTCGGCCCGCATCCTGGCGGTGTGGATCCAGACCTCGAAGTCGATGTCCAGTCCGCCCCTCGCCTGATCGCCGGCGTCCAGGAGATAGGGTAGAGGTGCCGGATCGCCGGCCGGACGCGCTGGTTGGGGGCTCCGAAAGGGGATCAGCGCCTCGGTGGTCACGATCCAGGGCGATACGAAGGTGGAGAAGCTTTTGCCGAGAAAGGGGCCGAGCGGCTGGGATTCCCAGCGTTGGATATCGCGGGCCGACCAGTCATTGAGCAGGCAAAAGCCAGCGATATGATGGGATGCCTGGCTGATGGGGATGGGTTCACCCACCGGGTTGCCCGGGCCAACCCAGACGCCGAGCTCGATTTCGTAGTCAAGGGCGCGGCAGGGGCCATAGTCCGGTGTGGCCTGGTCGGGGAGGACGCGTTGGCCATTCGGGCGGCGCAGCGGCTCGCCGGATACGCGCACGGATGATGCGCGGCTGTGATAGGCGACAGGCACGTAGCGGTAGTTCGGCAACACGGGGTTGTCGGGCCGGGTCATCTGGCCGGCGGTGATGACGTGGTGAATGCCGGCGAAGAAGTCGGTGAAATTTCCAACGCGATTGGGCAGATGCAATGTGCAGCTGCTGGCATCATGCAAAATTCGGGCGGCGTGCGCCTCTCCCCGGCTACCGGCGGTGAGCAGATCCGACGCCGCGCGGCGCAAGGCCTGACGTGCGGCGGGCCCGGCTTCCATGAAGGCGTTCAGGGTCCGGCCGGCCGCCAGCTCAGCTGCCTCCCGTGCCGGTCCGGTGAAGAGTCCCGCATCCAGGGCGGCGCTGATATCGAAAATGGCGTCCCCGATGGCGATCCCGCCGCGCGGTCCCCCGCCGACGGGGCTGAAAATCCCCAGCGGCAGATTCTGAATGGGGAACTCAGAATGGCCATTGGCGGAGGCGACCCAGCTGGTGCGGGCGGGATCGTGAGTCACGTCAGTCATGGGGCGTTTCCTGTGAACAGTTTGGGCAGGCCGTTCCACGTTGCATCGTAGTCGGTCTGACATTGTGGGATGGACAGCGCATGGTGCGTGGGGATCAGCACCTGTCTGGTTTCGAACATGAAGGCCAGCGTATCCGTAAGTTTGTGAGGCACCAAGTCCGCGGCCATCGCCCGTTCTGTTGTGGCCGCATCGGGTCCATGGGCGCTCATCATCCCGTGCAGGGAGAGGCCACCCGGGACGAAGCCCCCGGCGCGGGCATCGTAGGCGCCCTGCACCAGTCCCATGCACTCGTTCATGACATTGCGATGGAACCAAGGTGGGCGGAACGTGTGTTCCGCCACCATCCAGCGCGGCGGGAAGATCACGAAGTCCATGTTGGCCGCGCCCGCCGTATCGGTGGGTGAGGTCAGGACCGTGAAGATCGAAGGGTCCGGATGGTCGAAACTGACCGTGCCCAGCGCCATGAAACGTGCCAGATCGTACTTGTAGGGCGCCAGATTGCCGTGCCATCCCACGACGTCGAAGGGCGAATGATCCAGGGTCGTTGCCCACAATGTGCCCATGAACTTCTGAATGACTTCGGTCGGTTCGTCGCGGTCTTCAAACCAGGCGACGGGGCTGAGGAAATCACGCGGATTGGCCAGGCCGTTGGCGCCAATGGGGCCGAGATCCGGTAGCCGCAGCATCGCGCCATGGTTTTCGCAGACGTAGCCGCGGGCGGTGCCGTCCGGCACTGCGACCCGAAACCGCATCCCACGAGGAATCACCGCGATTTCACCCGGCGCGACATTGATTTGGCCGAGTTCGGTCGTGATGGCCAGCGACCCTTGCTGAGGAACGATCAGAAGCTCCCCGTCCGAGGTGCTGAATACGCGGGTCATGTCCCGATTGGCGCAGTAGATGTGGACCGAGACCCCGGCGGCATCCTGGTTCGCGAGCAAGGTCACAAGGCCCGCCACGAAGTCTGTTGGTGCGTCTGGTATGGGCAGGGGATCCCATCGTAGCCGGTTGGGCGTTGGCTCGGACAACGGTCCGGACAAATGGCCTTGGCCGATTCGCCGCCAGGCCGGGTGTGTGGCGGATGGGCGAATCCGGTACATCCAGACCCGCCTGGCCTCTTGTCTTGGCACGGTGAACGGCGTGCCCGACAGCTGTTCCGGATAAAGTCCGACAGCAGGTCGTTGCGGCGTATTTTGTCCGTTGGGAAGCGCGCCCGGTAACGATTCTGTTGTGAATTCATTCCCGAAACCTGACTGGTAAGTGACCATTCCATCCTCCCGTTAGCCCATCTTATTCATCCTGGCCCAGCCCAAGCGCCCGCCCGGGTCATATGGTGTCATACCGAAATAATACACCGCGCGCCTCGCCGATGCTTGCCGTGCCGCGTTTCGAACCAGATTTGTCAGGCGTTGGCGGTGGA
>CAIXEA010000164.1 GCA_903918315.1 uncultured Acetobacteraceae bacterium
CCACCGCCAACGCCTGACAAATCTGGTTCGAAACGCGGCACGGCAAGCATCGGCGAGGCGCGCGGTGTATTATTTCGGTATGACACCATATGACCCGGGCGGGCGCTTGGGCTGGGCCAGGATGAATAAGATGGGCTAACACGTCATGGCCCGGCTTGTCCGGGCCATGACGGTATAGAGCAGCGCTGGCAAAAATCGTTTCCACGATGTGTGAACACGGTAGGGACAATCCAGGTCATGACAACCAGGGCGTGAGTCAATCGTTTCGTCGGTTGGTATCAGACGCCCGATTGGTCAGTGGAAATCAAAATAGTGCGGCACGGCCAATGTGATCACCGGGAACAGGATCACCACGATCAGCCCCAGCACCAGTGACACGTTGTAGGCGAGGCTGGGCCGCATGGTCGCGTTCGGCGGCGCGTCGCCCACCGCGCAGGCAACGTAATAGCCAATCCCGACCGGCGGCATGAACACGCCGATGCCCACGGCCATCGTGAGAATGATGCCGTATTGCAATGGGTCGATACCCATCTTCTCCGCCACCGGCAGCAGAATAGGGGCGGAGATCAGGATGGCGGGGAAGCCTTCCAGCACAAACCCGATGACCACCATCGCCGCCATGCTCAGGAACAGGAACAGCATCGGGCTTTGCAGCGACCCGAATTCCCGCGCCAGAGTACGGCCGAGGCCGTCGATGACGATCGCCTGCGACAGCACATTCGACGCCGCCACCATGAACAGCACCATCCCCGCCGTCAGCGCCGCGTCGCGCAGCGCCGTCCATAGCGCGCCCAGGCGCATCGACCGGTAGACCAGGCCGGCCACCACCAACCCATAGATCGTCGCGAAAGACGAGGATTCGGTGGGGGAGGCCACGCCGCCGATGATGCAGCCCACCACGATCACCGGCATCAGCAGCGCCGGAAACGACGGGGGGATGCTTCGCACCGCGCGGCCCAGGTTGAATTTCGGGCCGCGTGGCAGGCGCCCGCCGCGGCTGCGGATCACGATCGCCACCGCCATCGCCAGCGCCAGAAACGCCGCCGGCACCAGCCCGGCAAGGAACAGGGAGCCAACGGACAGGTTGGTGATGGAACCGAGGATCAGCAGCGCCAAGGACGGCGGTATCACCTCCCCCATCGCGGCGGCGGCGGCCAGCACGGCCACGGATTCCGTCGGCGGGTAGCCACGCTGGCGCAGCGGCCCCTTCATCACGCTGCCGACGGTCGCGATGTCGGCGGCCTTGGAGCCACTGATGCCCGAAAAGATGTACATCGCCACGACCTGCGCCTGCAGCAGGCCCCCGGCCCAATGGCCCACCCAATGTTGCACCATGTCGATCATGCGGGCGGCGAGGCCGCTGACCTCCATCAACGCGCCGGCCAGCATGAAGAAGGGCACGGCAAGCAGGACGAAGCTGCCGATCCCGGACTGGTAGGCGGCGGGGATGGCGACGAGCGGCGCGTCGCCGGTAATGATGAAATACAACGCGCCCCCCAGCGCCAGGATCGCCGCGATCGGGGCGCCGGTCAGGAACGCCGCGGTCATGGCGATGGCGATGAGGATCAAGGGGTCGGTATCGACGCTGCCGGCGTCATAAACCATGCGGAAAATCAGCAGCAGCGCGGTGACCGCCGCGACCCCGGCCAGCCCGATCCCGATCCCGGCCCAGCGCAGCCCAAGCAATTTCTCGATCGTGAAGACCGTCAGCAGCCCCAGACCGAGGCCAATCCAACCGGAGACGAAGCCGCGGCTGACATCGAGGACCGCGAGCGTCTGGGTCATCTGCCCGGCGAAGAAAGCCGGGAATGACCACAGCGACAAGCCGCACACCGCCAGCACGATCCAGAGCCCGCTGGCCTTCAACGCGTCATGCGCCAGGCCCTGGGTCAGATCCAGCAGCGCGGCATAGGCCATCCCCTCGGCACGCCGGAAATAAGCGGGCGCACCAAGGAAAGTGATGATCGCAATGGTGATCATCGAGGCGTCTTCCGCCCAATGGATACCGCTATTGAACCCGTAGCGGGCGACCGAATTGGCGAAGGTCACGAACAGATCGACGACGATCGCCAGCACGACCAGCACCTCGTTACCGAGGGCGAGGCCGCCCAGAATACGGGTCCTCATGCGGCGGATCAGGCGTTGCCGAGGGCGCGTATCGCCTCATCGATCAGGTCTTTGCCGATACTGCCTTCGAACTGGGCGTAGACCGGGCGGGTGGCCTTGGCGAATTCGTTGCGCTCTGCGTCAGTAAGGTGGATGATCTCGATGACGGTCTTCAGCTTCTCTTCCGCCGCGGCGATGTCGGCGAGCTGTTGCGTCCATTGCCAGTCCGTCGCTGTCTTCATGGCGGCTTTGATCATGCCCTTTTCTTCGGCGCTCATGCCGTCATAGAGGGCTTTATTCATGGAAGCGGCGAAGAAATCCATCACGTGGCTGGTCAGCGTCGCGTATTTGATGACTTCCGAGAACTTGCCGCTGATGACGTCGGGCAGGCCGAGGTCCATGCCGTCGACGGTCTTCTGTTGCAGGGCCAGATAGACCTCGGCGTAGTCCAACGCGGCCGGATTGGCCCCGAGCGCGCGGAATGCGGCCATGTAGACCTGGCTGGAGATGACGCGCATCTTCAACCCGTTCATGTCGGCCACGGTCTTGACCGGGCGCACGCTGTTCAGAACATGGCGCGGGCCAGTCAGCCAATAGCCGATGATCTGGAACCCGGCGTCGCGGGCATGACCCTCAATCCGGGTACCGAACGGCCCCTCCAGCGCGCTGCGCAGCCGTTCGGGGGACGCGGTGATGAACGGCAGGGTGAAGACGTCCATCTGCTTGACGAAGCTGGAATACCAGGCCGGCACGGTGATCAGCATCGACTGGGTGCCAAGCTGGACCGAGGTCAGCATGTCCTTCAGCCCGCCGAGCTGGGCATTGGGGTAAAGCTCGATCTTCAGCTTGCCGCCGGAGAGCTTGCCCATTTCCTCCGCGAAGATCTCCATGGCGTGATGATAGCTGGTGCTGGTGGGCATCGGGCTGCCGAAACGCAGCGCGCGGGCCCGCTGGGCAATCGCGGGCATCGCCAGCGTGGAAGCGCCCGCGGCAGACAGGGCCACAAAGCCCCGGCGGTTGATCGGCGTGGGGGTCATGATCGTTTCCCTTTATGCTTATTGGTTGTCGGCTTGTGCCGGATTGGGCGTCCGGGCCAGGCCCGGGGGTAACGGTTTGGTCTGGTGCTAGACCGCGATCGTCTGGTTGACCCAGTCGCAGGCGGCATCCATCGCCGCGCCCGACTTGTCCACGATGCCCACGAAGAAGAAGAACCCGTGGTTCACCCCATCGAAGCGCCGGATCAGCGTCGGCACGCCGGCCCGTTGCAGGGCCTGGCCATAATACTCGCCCTCATCGCGCAGCGGATCGTATTCGGCCGTGATGACAAAGGCCGGCGGCAGACCGGCCAGATTATGCGCCCGCAGCGGGGAGGCATGCGGATGCGCGGCGTCGGACGGCTTTGCCAGGTAGTGATTCCAGAACCATTCCATTCCCGCACGGCCGAGGCCGTAACCCTCGGCATTTTCCTCATACGAAGGCGTGCCCGGCGTATGATAATCGGTCACCGGGTAAATCAGCAGCTGCGCCGCGATGGCCGGGCCGCCTTCGTCGCGGGCGCGCAAGGCGGTGACCGCCGCCAGATTGCCGCCGGCGCTGTCGCCCGCCACCACCACCCGCGCCGTATCGGCGTTCAGCGCCCCGGCATTGTCCACCGCCCAGCGCGTGGCGGCGAGGCAGTCATCGGGCGCGGCGGGAAACTTGTGCTCCGGCGCCAGGCGGTAATCGACCGAGACCACCACCGACCCCGTGCCGGCGCAGAGGTTGCGGCACATCGCGTCATGGGTATCGAGGCTGCAGACCACAAAGCCGCTGCCGTGGAAGAACACCATCAGCGGGAATGGGCCGGTGCCCTTCGGCGTGTAGATCCGCAGCGGCAGCGAACCGCCGGGCCCCTGCATGTCGCGGTTCACCACCGAAGCGACCTCGGGGATGCGCAGCCCGGGGATGGCGCGGGCCCCCATCTGGATGCGGGCCTCCGCCACCGACAGGGTATGCATCGGCGGCAGGGCGGCGCGCAGGTCCAGCAGCACCTGGATTTGCGGATCGACCGGCATGGTCAGGCGACCTCGAACAGGCCGGCCGCGCCCATGCCGCCACCGACACACATGGTCACGACAACCAGTTTGGCGCCGCGGCGTTTGCCCTCGATCAGGGCATGGCCGACCATGCGGGCGCCGGACATGCCGTAGGGGTGACCGATGGAGATGGCGCCGCCATTGACGTTCAGCTTGTCGGGATCGATGCCCAGGCGATCGCGGCAATAGAGAACCTGGCAGGCAAACGCCTCATTCAGTTCCCACAGGTCGATGTCATCGATTTTCAACCCGTGCTTCGCCAGCAGCTTGGGCACGGCGAAGACGGGGCCGATGCCCATTTCGTCGGCGTCGCAGCCGGCGACCGCCATGCCGCGATAGATGCCCAAAGGCGCGAGGCCGCGGCGGGAGGCTTCGGCCTCCTCCATCAGGACCGCGGCAGAGGCGCCGTCGGACAGTTGGGACGCGTTGCCGGCGGTGATGAATTTGCCCTGTGGCACCACGATGCCGTTGGCGAAGACGGGCTTGAGGGCATTCAGCCCTTCGAGGTTGGTGTCGGCGCGGTTGCCCTCATCCTTGGTCAGCGTGACCTTTTTCTGGGATGTCTCACCGGTGGCGCGATCGGTGACCGTCATGACCGAGGTCATTGGCGCGATCTCCGTATCGAAACGCCCGGCCTGCTGTGCTGCGGCGGTGCGTTGCTGGGAGCGCAGCGCGTATTCGTCCTGCGCCTCACGGCTGACATTATAGCGCGCGGAGACCAGCTCGGCCGTTTCGAGCATGGACATATAAAGCCCGGGGATGCGGGCGGCGAGTTCCGGATCCTGCGCCCGGTCGCGGCGGATGTCGTTGGTCTGCACGAGGGAGATCGACTCCACCCCGCCGCCGATGGTGACCGTCATGTCGTCGTGCAGGATTTGCTTGGCGGCGGTGGCGATCGCCATCATGCCAGACGCGCATTGACGATCCACCGACATGCCGGCGACCGATTGTGGCAACCCGCCGGCGAGCGCGGCCTGGCGGGCGACGTTGGACCCCTGGGACCCCTGCTGCAGGGCGGCACCGAACACGACGTCATCGACTTCCGCCGGGTCGATGCCAGCGCGCTTGACCGCTTCGGCGATGGCATGGCCGCCGAGCGCCTGGGCCTGGGTGTTATTGAAGGCACCCCGATAGGCGCGGCCGATAGGCGTACGGGCGGTGGACACGATGACGGCGCTGCGCATGGGGTGATGCTCCCTGGGGTTTCCGATTGCCGCATTGTTCGCGCGGATCAGCGGTGGCGTCCAGGGTGCGATGAGGGAGAGAGGCTTTGGCCACCGTCAAGCGGAACGAGGGGCGGCGGCGGCCCGGACAGCCGACACCATGACGGGTATCGTCCTGTCCGGGTGGCAACCGTTCCGCGATCAGGCCGCGACATGCTCCCGCCGGACCAGCCCGCCCGGCAGCGCGCCGGTGGCCTGGCCGTTGCGGTAGGTGACCTGCCCCGCCTTCACGGTCGCCACATAGCCGCGCGCCTTCTGCATCAGGCGGCGCCCGCCGGCCGGCAGGTCGATCACCATTTCAGGCCGATCGAGCGCGAGATTGGCGAAGTCGATGACATTGATATCGGCCTTCATGCCGGGCGCCAGCACGCCGCGATCGGTCAGGCCGGCGAATTGCGCCGGCTCGCGCGTCTGGCGGCGGACGAGATCGTGCAGCGGGATGCGCCCGTCTTCGCGGTCGCGGCCCCAGTAGCTGAACAGGAACGTCGGGAAGGAGGCGTCGGAGATGAAGGCCACATGCGCACCGCCATCGCTCAGACCGGGGATCACATGGCCGCGGCCATACATGGTCTTCACCGCTTCCAGGTCGTAGTTGGCGTAGTTGACTAGGCAGGCAAAGATGAAGCCCTTGCCGTCATCTTCCAGCAGCATGTCATAGGCGACTTCCTGCGGCGTGCAGCCCTTGCGCTCGGCGATGGCGGTGATCGAGTCTTCCTTGGCCGGGGTGTAGTTCAGCGGATTGGTGAAGGCGAACATGCGGGCGTAGCCGACACGGGTCAACAACGACCAGGTGTTGTACTCCATCGGATCCTCGCCCAGGATGGCGGCGCGGACCGCGGGCTCGCGCATTTTCGCGACCCGCTCTTCCACCGGCAGATGCGCGATGGCGCGGTAGGTCTTGGTACCGGCGAAGGGGTTCTGGCTGCCGGTCAGGCCCAGCAGGGCGCCGATGGGGCGTGGCGGCACGACGCAGCGGATGTTCACGCCATCGGCCACCGCCTGGGTGGACAGTTCCAGCAGGTCCTTCCACGCCTCGGTCCGGTCATGGCGCTGGTTCAACGAGAACACCAGCGGTCGGCCGCATTCCGCCAGAATGCGCCGCACCATGGCGAATTCGGTGGCGGGGTCGGGGGTGTTCCAGTCGGAGGTCATTTCGATCATGCCCCAACCGGCGTCCTTGAGGCCCATCGCGATGCCCAGCAGCTCGGATTCCTGGGCGCGCAAGGTCGGGGTGTTGTCCCCTGCCAGCGTCTTGTGGGCGATGGTGCGGGAGGTCGAGAAGCCCCAGGCGCCGGCACGGACGGCCTCGGCGGCGAGTTCGCGCATGCGCTGGATGTCTTCCTGATTGGCGTCTTCCAGGTTCATCGCGCGGTCGCCCATGACATAGACCCGCAGCGGGGCATGCGGCAGCAGGGCGCAGAAATCGATGTCGTGTTTGCGGCGTTCGAGCGCGGTCAGATACTCACCGAAGCTCTCCCACGAGAAATCCAGGCCTTCATTGAGGCAGGGGCCGGGCAGGTCCTCCACCCCCTCCATCAGGGCGATGACGGCTTCCTGGGTGTTCGGGCGCACAGGGGCGAAGCCGACACCGCAATTGCCCATCACCACCGTGGTGACGCCATGCCAGGATGACGGCGCGAGGTGGGAGTCCCACATCGCCTGACCATCATAATGCGTGTGGATATCGACGAAGCCCGGCGTGACCGCGAGGCCCTTGGCGTCGATTTCCTCCGCGCCGGTGCCGCTGACCACGCCGACGGCGGCAATCTTGCCGTCCTTGACGGCGACGTCGCCGGTATAGGGCGTGCCGCCGTTGCCATCCATGATGGTGCCGCCGCGGATGACGATATCGTAGCTGTTGGCCATGGCTGTCTTCCCCAAACTGATGGCGCGCAGTCAACGCCCAAGCGCCCGAAAGGGCAAGTCCAACGCTTCCGGCGGCTGATGCGCCCGGTGGCGCGATCAGGCGGTTTTCTTCTTGTCCTCCGCCCGCTTCAGTTCCGCCAGCAGCGCCGGCACGCCGATGGCCATCGCATGCACACCGAGCACCGAGGTCAGGGCCAGAACCTCCATGATCTCCGCCGGGGTGGCGCCGTGCTTCAGCGCGTTCTCCATATGAATGCGGGTGCCGGGTTCATACAGATGCGTCGTGGCGGCATCGATGGCGATGTAGATGAATTCCTTCACCTTCGGCTCCAGCGTGCCATGCTTCCAGGGAACGGAGGAAAATTCGGCATAGGCCGCGAAATAATCGGGCGACAGGGTCAGCACGCTGTCCCACATCTCCGACCAATAGCCGCGGGTGGCGATGAAGTCGTCCTTCAGGGCCTGCTGCTGCGCGGTCAATGGCCGGGCCGCGACCTCATCCCCCCGGCCGAGCTTGCGCATGGTGTCAACCAGCGCCGGCACGCCCATGGAAACGGTATGCACGCCGAGAACCGAGGTGAGCTGCAACACCTCCATGATCTCCTCGCTGGTCGCGCCAAAGCCGAGAGCGTTGCGGATGTGCAGGCGCAGCCCCGCTTCGAACATGTGCGTCGTGGAGGCATCGATGGCGATGTAGAGGAATTCTTTGACCTTGGGCGACAGCAGACTGTCGGGCCGCCAGGGGATCGACGACAGTTTCGCATAGGCGGCGAAATAATCGGGCGCCATGTCCAGCAGCGGATCCCAGCCCCAGCTCCAATAGCCGCGGGCGTCGATGAAATCCTGCTTGATGCGCGCCTTGCGTTCGGCGTCGTTGTTCATGGGGAGTCCTTCATGACCATAGCTGGGGCGCGTGCATCAACCGTGCCTTGTCGCGCCGTCTCCGAATGATGTTATTCTCCCGCCGTTCTCATCGAAACCACTGGCCGCGCGAGGAACGCAAAGCGTAGGCGAACCAGATCGCGTTGCAAAGGTTCGCGCAAACGCCAAAGCTTCGCGTCGATCAGGAAATGCCCCATCCCAACGCCGAGGAAAAATTTACTGCCGAGCGAGGTATCGGCCAAGAGACTCAGGATCCAAAACGTCACGCCGAACAAGCTCAGTGCCATCCAAAAGGTCCGTCGATTGGCGCCATAGCTGGAGACCGCGACAAAGATGAAATACTGCCCACCATGGGCAATGACATAACTCCAATACGTGCTAATCGGATTAACCGCGATCATTGCCGGCAGGAAGAACGCCCAGGACAGCACACTGAACCCGGTAATGCGCGCATTGCCTCTCAATTTCGGATTAGAAATTATAAGTTTGATCAGCCAACAGCCCGACAGCAGGTACAGCACCCGGCCGGCGTGAAGAAACAGGCCTGACGGCCCGACGGCCAAAAGTTCCAGGAGCGCGCAAAAACCAGCCAAGGCGGTCAGATCCAATATCCACACCAACGGTGCAGGCAGTATCCCGTAACGGCCGGATGTCGCGGCGAATGCGATGATCCCGTAATTTTGCCGTTGAATATGATGCATTTGCCACGCGAAATAGCCGAGCAGAATCGCAGCAGACCAGCGGCCGCCGATAGAAAACAGGAGGGCACTGAACCCGGCCAACAGGAGCGGCCAAAGGAAAAACCGGACTTTATCGGTCTTCATCACCGCGAAGTAGCCGCGATCGGGGTAAAAACAGATCGTCGCGGCGACATGGCCATATCCGGCAACAGCAATGACGCCGCCAAGGGAACGGAGAACCTCCTCCGGCGCCACACCATCGAGCATCACCCCGAAGCCCAGCCCAAACAGCGGCAAAGCCGTGACCGCCGCCATCGCCCAAAAGAAAAATGCCTGTCGGCGACCGTCGTCCAACCAGCCCGGCGAAACCGCGAGATCTCCTGGATCAGCCATCGTGCGCTCCCGGCAAAAGGTGTCGGCGGCCGCGGCTCGTATCCAAAAATGGCGATGGTGGCCGCCACCCTCGGTAAAACCAATATTCACGATAACAAAACAGAATACCGGCTTCGCTGTAAAGAGGGCAACGCAACCCCGCGCGTCAGCTATACCGCTCCTCCAGCCAGGGATCGGCATTATTATGGTAGCCGCGGGTTTCCCAGAAGCCGGGATGGTCATTGATGGTGAACTGGATGCGCCGCAGCCATTTGGCCGACTTCCAGAGATAGAGCCGGGGCACCAGCATCCGCACCGGCCCGCCATGGGCGCGGGTGATCGGCTTGCCCTCCCACTCATGCACCAGGAAGACGTCGGGCTGATCGAACTGATCCAGCCGGATATTGGTGGTGTAGCCGTCGAAGGAATGGAAGATGACGAACTTCGCCTCCGGCTGCGGTTGCACCATGTCCAGGATGGTGCGGGCCGCGACGCCCTTCCAATGGTTGTCGTAGCGCGACCATTGGGTGACGCAGTGCATATCCGACAGGCTTTCAGCGTGCGGCAACGCCATATAGGCATCGAGGTCCAGGCTGAGCCGGTTTTCCACCGCGCCATCCAGATCCAGGCGGAATTTCTGCGGGGTCACATCGGGCTCGATCCCGAGGTCCAGCACCGGCCAGTCCTTGACCAGCCGCTGACCCGGCGGCAGCCGAACGAAGGCCGGGTCCGCCGTCGTGCCGGTCAGCAGGCGGCCGTCGCGGGCCCAATCCTGCTTCGCCTCGACCAGTTTTTCCTTGATGGACCCGCTCAGCGTCACGTCGTCTTCGGCCATGCTCATCCTCAACACTGGAAACCTACTGCCGGCGCGAGCTCATCAACCGCGCCTTGTCGCGCTGCCAGTCGCGTTCGGCGATGGCGTGGCGCTTATCGGACTTCTTGCGCCCCTCACCCACGCCCAGCAGCACCTTGGCGCGGCCCTGGTCGTTGAAATGGATATCGAGGGGAATGATGGAGTTGCCCTTGCGCGCGATCTCGCCCAGCAATTTGTCGATCTGCTGCTTCTTCAGCAGCAGCTTGCGCGGCGCCCGGGGTTCAAACCGCGACAGCACGCCGCCCTGGTATTCGGGGATATAGACGTTGAACAGCCACATCTCCCCGTCGCGTTCACCGGCCCAGGCCTCGGTCAGCGCGGCGCGGCCCAGCCGGAGGGATTTCACCTCCGGCCCCTTCAGGACCAAACCGGCTTCCACGGTCTCCTTGATCGTATAGTCGTACCGCGCCTTGCGGTTTTGCGCCGCAAGGCCGTGCGAGATCAGGCCCTTCTTGGTTTTAACCTCTGCCATAAGGGATGACGTAAGGGGCGCGGCCCCTTAGTTCAACAGCCCGACCGCGGTCATGGCCGCTTTCACCCGTTCCCGCGTGGGCGCCATCAGCGGCGCCAGCGGCAGGCGGCAATGTTCGGAGGTCTTGCCGAGCAAGGAGGCCGCGAATTTCACCGGTCCTGGGCTGGTTTCGGAGAACAGCGCATCATGCAGCGGCACCAGGCGGTACTGGATCGCCATCGCGTCGGCGTGGCGGCCCTCCATCCAGGCGGTCTGCATGTCGCTGCACAGGCGCGGGGCCACGTTGGCAGTCACGCTGATGCAGCCCACGCCGCCGGCGGCGTTGAACGACAAAGCGGTGTGATCCTCACCGGACAGCATGCAGAAATCGTCGCCGCAAGCGAGTTTGGTGTGCAGCGGGCGCACCAGATTGGCGGTCGCGTCCTTCACGCCGACGATGTTCTTGTGCTTGGACAGGCGCGCCATGGTCTCCACGCTCATGTCCACGACGCTGCGCGGGGGGATGTTGTAGATGATCATGGGGATGTCCACCGCGTCGGCGATGGCGGAGAAGTGCAGGAACATGCCTTCCTGCGTGGGCTTGTTGTAATAGGGCGTCACGACCAGCGTGGCGTCGGCGCCGGCTTCCTTGGCATGGCGGGCGAGCTCGATCGCCTCGGCGGTGCTGTTGGAGCCCGCACCGGCGATGATGGGGACGCGCCCGGCGGAGACCTCAATCGCGATCTCGACCACGCGCTTGTGTTCGTGGTGGGAGAGGGTGGGGCTTTCGCCGGTGGTGCCGACGGGGATCAGGCCGTGGGTGCCTTCCTTGATCTGCCAGTCCACGAACTCGGCATAGGCTTTCTCGTCAACCGACCCATCCGCGCGCATGGGGGTGATCAACGCGACAAGCGATCCCTTGAACATGGTTTTCTCCCGGGTGGGGTTGGTGGGGTTGGTGCTGATGGAAGGGGCGATAGTTAGGGGGATTAGGGGGGGGATGCAAGGCTGGGCGAACGGGCGCGACCGGATGCTCAGACTCCTCTTCAACTCGGGCTGAAATAGCTCGTCCCGCTGATGCCGGCCCGATCAAAGAAAGCTTGATTGCGCCCGCGAGCATCCGCGAGCATGGCGTCCCAACCGACGAGCTCAATAGAGCCCCTGAACCCATCGCGCGGTAGATACACCCTACCCCGACCGTCTGCTGTACGTTGCCACGTAAAGGTCCACTCGTCGAGCTTGCCCACGATATCCGCGACAATAAAACAGTTGAAGACGGTGCGATCATCGAGCTTTATCGGCCGACCCTTCATGTCACGCATGTTGCCAGTCTGAAGCTCGCGAACATATTTTTCGACTTGGAGTTGGGGGTTTTCATCATCGGCATAGGAAGTGCGGCCAGGCCGTTTGAACTCGATAAGCAGGACTTTGGAGGGTTCTTCGACCTGGCGCAGGCCATGTACATAGTCAAAGATCAACACATCCGGCCGATCGTCGCTTTTAGCCCATCTTATTCATCCTGGCCCAGCCCAAGCGCCCGCCCGGGTCATATGGTGTCATACCGAAATAATACACCGCGCGCCTCGCCGATGCTTGCCGTGCCGCGTTTCGAACCAGATTTGTCAGGCGTTGGCGGTGGA
>CAIXEA010000165.1 GCA_903918315.1 uncultured Acetobacteraceae bacterium
ATCCGCATGCCCGCGCATTTCTCCGGCGTCTACGGCCTTAAGCCGACCCATGGCCGGGTGCCGAACTGGCCGATGTCGAACAACGAGCTCGCGACCCATATCGGCCCGCTCACCCGCACTGTCGAGGATGCCGCCTTCATGTTGCGGGCAATGGCCGGGCCGCACGTATGGGACTACACCTCGCTTGAGGCCCCCGCGCCTGACTATCCCGCCCTGCTGCGCGCGGCCTCGATGAAGGGCAAGCGCATCGCCTACAGCCGCGATCTTGGCCATGCCCGCGTCGATCCCGAGGTGGCCGAGCAAGTGGAACGCGCCGTTCGTGTCTTCGAGGAGATGGGTGCTGACATCGACGAAGTGACGCCCAACTGGGGGCCGCTCGGGCCAGAGCTGGTGCGCTTCTTCTGGCCCGCGACTTTCACCGCGCGCCTCGCCTCCCTGGCCGAGTTCGAGAGCCGGATGGACCCAGGCTTCGTCGCCATGATCCGTGGGGCCGCCCATTTCACCGTGCCGCAGTTCATGGAGATGCGCACGCGGCGTTTCGCCTATGTGCAGGCGATCCATGAGTTCATGGAGGGCTATGACTTCCTGCTGTCGCCGGCCGTGAGCGTCGCCGCCTTCCCGGCCGACCGTCTGCAGCCCGAGCACTGGCCGCAGCATCCGTGGGACTGGCTGATGTGGGCCGAATTCTCCTACCCGTTCAACTGGTCCGGCAGCCCCGCGGCGAGCGTACCCTGCGGCTTCACGCCGGCGGGCCTGCCGGTCGGGCTGCAGATCGTCGGCCGCCGCTTCGACGATGTCGGCGTATTGCAGGCGAGCGCGGCGTTCGAGGCGGCAAGGCCTTGGGCCCATCTTCGCCCGCCGCTCGCCTGAGCAGCAGCGCAAGGCTCCGCCCGCTTTGGCCAGCGGATCGACGGCGCATTGGCCCGCCAGGGCTACCGTTCCTGATCACGCGGGCGCCGAGCGGAACTATGCTAGCTATCTCTGCGGTGGGGGCTCACTCGTCCGGATCGACCAACTGGTGACCGGAAGCGACAACAACCTCCCGCGGGGGAGGGTTCTCCGTTCAATGAAAGTCTTTGGTGTTTGGATGGACATTGGAGCAGCGGTCGGAGCCAGAGGCTAACCTTCTCTGGGGCTTGCCAGCGGGTCTGCTAGCGTGGCCTGAGGCAGCTATTATAGATTATTAAAGTATCTCAATAGTTTGGATTGATAACGTCGCTAAGGGCTAGCCCCGAAGCCAATCGCGTGCCTGAAGGCGCAGGCCGTCGACACAGAACAGGGTGAGGTTTGGCCGCAAAGCCGACACTCCCTCTTGGGGGTCATTCCGATGGATGCCGCAGGCCGTTGATCAGCGCGGTAGCAAAGCGCTCGAAGCCGGTGTCGAGTGGGCGGCTGACGCCATCTTCCCAGCGTAGAATGAAGGCACGACCGGACAGCGCTTCGGAATGACGCGCGATGGCGGGGTAACGCCCGTCGGTGAGCATGGCGACATGGGCGTGCTGCGCCGCGCGCCAGGCCGCGGTGTCGTCATCGGGCGCGCGGGCGAACTCCAACGTGACGAAGCCGACCATGCCGGCGATTACCGCGTTATAGGCGTCGGCCAGCGCGGGGCCGGAGTAGCCGGCCCGCTCCAACGCCCAGACGACGCCTTCAACGAGGTCCGCCTGCACCCCGGCATTGGATACCAGCCGGGCCCCTAGCAGAGGGGCGGCTGTTGATTTCCGTTGAGATCTGACCCGGGAAGGTCGGAATTTTCCACTGAGAATTGACCCATGTTTGAACCTCCCCCCACTGCGAACGGCGGGGGAACATGGAGTGATCGACATGGCGTTGTTGAGCTTGATCCGGCGC
>CAIXEA010000166.1 GCA_903918315.1 uncultured Acetobacteraceae bacterium
CTCCATACTGCCCTGCCTGGCTTTTGCCTATATTTCAGCAGCATAGCGTCAGTGCCTAGAGCGTGCCTAGTCGAAAATAGCGGCAAAAATCGCTCTAATCTATTGAAAAACAACACTACATCATGCGTCCGTGGCAGTGCTTGTATTTCCGTCCCGAACCACAGGGGCACGCCGCGTTGCGCCCGATATTGCGCCACGTTGCGGGGTCGTTGATGTCGATCACGCCGGTGGCATCGTCCTCATTCCACTCCGCGGGTCCATTGGCCCCAAGGCCGGCCGGGTTGCCATAAGCGGACTCGGGCTGCGGGTGATTTTCGGCATAAACCGACGACGACGCATCGAAGATCGGCGGTGGCGGCGTGTTGCCACCGAGTTCAACCCGGGCGAGCATCATGGTCACCCGCTCTTTGAGGTCGTCGAGCATCGCGTTGAACAGGGCAAAGGCTTCGGATTTGTATTCGTTCAGAGGATCACGCTGGCCATAGGCGCGCAGACCGATGCCCTGACGCAGGTGATCGAGCGCATACAGATGTTCTTTCCAGACCGTATCCAGAAGCTGAATCAGCAGGCTTTTTTCAATGTAGCGCATCAATTCGGTGCCGATATTGGCCGCCTTCGCCGCCATATGCTGATCGGACGCCTGCTCGATGCGTTCCCGCAAATGGGTTTCGTCGATCCCCTCTTCCTGACCCCAGGCCTCGATCGGCAGGTCGAGATTCAGCACGCGGCGGACGTCCTCGGCCAGCGCCGTGAGTTCCCACTGCTCGTGAAAGGCCTTCTCAGGGACGCGGCGCGCGACCATGTCTTCGATGACCTCGGCGCGCATTTCGGCGATGGTTTCCGCGACATCGTCGAGTTTCATGAATTCCTTGCGCTGCGCATAGACCTCTTTGCGCTGGGCGTTCATGACGTCGTCGTAGCGGAGCACGTTCTTGCGGGTGTCGAAATTGCGGGCTTCGACCTTTTTCTGTGCCTTTTCAAGCGCTTTGTTGATCCAGGGATGGACGATCGCCTCCCCATCCTTCAGGCCCAGGCGCTGCAGCATCCCGCCCATGCGGTCGGAGCCAAAAATGCGCATCAGATCGTCTTCCAGCGACAGGAAGAACCGTGATCGGCCTGGGTCGCCCTGACGGCCCGAGCGGCCGCGCAACTGATTGTCGACGCGCCGGCTTTCGTGGCGTTCCGTGCCGATGACGAACAGGCCGCCAGCGGTTTTGACCTTGTCATGGGCGATCGCGAGTTCGGCGCGCACCCGAGCTTCGATCTCCGCCATCGCGGCGGGATCGGTCACACCGGTGAGCTCCTTGCGAAGCCGCATTTCCAGATTGCCGCCGAGCTTGATGTCGGTGCCGCGGCCGGCCATGTTGGTCGCGATCGTCACCGCGCCTGGCGCGCCGGCCTGCGCCACGATCTCGGCCTCCTGTTCATGGAAGCGGGCGTTCAGAACCGCGTGCGGGACCTTCTTTTTCTTCAGCAGATCGCTGATGGTCTCACTTTTCTCGATCGATGTGGTGCCGACGAGGACCGGTTGGCCAATCGCCCGGGCTTCGTCGATCAGCGTGGCGACGGCTTCGTATTTTTCGGCCGCCGTCCGATAGACCTCATCGTCCTCATCGTTGCGGGTCACGCCGACATTGGTCGGAATTTCAACCACGTCGAGTTTGTAGATCTCCGCGAATTCATCGGCTTCGGTCATTGCCGTGCCGGTCATGCCAGCGAGTTTGGGGTACAGCCGGAAGTAGTTCTGGAAGGTGATGGACGCCAGGGTCTGGTTCTCATTCTGAACCGTGACATGCTCTTTCGCTTCCAAAGCCTGGTGCAGGCCTTCCGAGTAGCGGCGTCCCTGCATCATGCGGCCGGTGAACTCGTCGATGATGATCACCTGGTCATCGCGCACGATATAATCGACGTCGCGGGTGAATAGCGTGTGTGCGCGCAGGGACTGCTGCACGTGATGGATCACCGAGACGTTGAAGATGTCGTAAAGATTGCCCTCGGTCAGAACGCCCGCCGCCTTCAGCATGTCCTCGACGGTCTGCGAACCCGCTTCGGTCAGTGAGACCGTGCGGAATTTCTCATCCTTGTCATAGGTTTCGGGGTCTTTCACGAGTTCCTTGACCACCAGATCGACGCTCCGATACAGGTCGGAACTATCCTCGGCGGGACCGGAGATGATCAACGGCGTGCGCGCTTCGTCGATCAGAATGGAGTCGACCTCATCGACGATGGCGAAGGCGAAGTCGCGCTGGACCATGTCCTCCAGCCGGTATTTCATGTTGTCGCGCAGATAGTCGAAGCCGAACTCGTTGTTGGTGCCGTAGGTGATGTCGGCGGCGTATTGGGCACGACGGGCATCGTCGTCCAGCCCATGGACGATCGTGCCGACCGTCATGCCGAGGAAGTTGTAGATCTGTCCCATCCAGGCGGCGTCGCGGCTGGCGAGATAATCGTTCACCGTGACGACATGGGCGCCCTTGCCGGCCAGGGCATTGAGGTAGACGGGCAGGGTGGCGACCAGGGTTTTGCCTTCGCCGGTCTTCATTTCGGCGATCTTGCCGTCGTGCAGGACCATACCGCCGACCATCTGCACGTCGAAATGGCGCTGCCCGAGGGTGCGTCGGCTGGCTTCGCGCACGACCGCGAAGGCTTCGATCAGCAGATCATCCAGCGTCGCCCCCGCCGCGAGGCGGCTGCGGAATTCCGCGGTTTTGGCCTGCAAAGCCGCATCCGACAGGGCTTCCATCGCGGGTTCGAGCGCGTTGATCTCGGGGACCCGGCGCTGATAGCTCTTCAGCGAGCGATCGTTGGCGGAGCCAAACAGGGCGCGGGCAATGGTGGCGAACATAAGGACCTTCCAGCGGCGGGCTGTCCCCAAGAGGGGTTCTCAAGTGGGCGTTCTCAAGTGGGGCGGCGTTCAGATAGGACCCGTCCGGCCCCTGGTCAACGATGGCGGTGGGGTTGTCTGCGATGTAAGACGCCTTTGGCGGTTCGAGCGGGGCCGCCGAGGGTCAAGTGGGGGTGAGGATGGCGCGTTGCCAGAGGGGAGGAGCCCAGAGGGGGGGAGCCCAGAGGGGAGCAGCCCAGAGGGGAGCAGCCCAGAGGGAGGCACACCGCTTGGCGGCTGGTCGTGTCGGTCTGGCCGCGGTCATGATCGCCGGGATCGCGCCTTGGGCGGCGGTGGCACAGCCGGCGGCGGACAGGATCAACCGCGACCCGGTCGTTGCCAGCATCGAAGGGCACCAGATTCGGCTGAGTGATGTCACGCGGGCGACGGCCAGCTTGCCGGAGAACCTTCGCTCCTTGCCGTTCGACACCCTGTTTCCAACCCTGGTCGAGCGGGTGATCGACCATCAGGCTTTGGTCCGCCAGGCCGTGCGGGCCGGCCTGGACGAAGATCCCATCGTGAAACAGGAAATCGTGGCAGCGACCGAGCGCGTGCTCGAAGGGGCGTACCTGGCCCGCGAAGCCGTCGCGAAAGTGACGGAAGAAGCCATCAAGGCGCGCTATACCCAGCAATTCGCCAACCGTTCCGCCACGGAGGAGGTTCGGGCCCGCCATGTCCTCGTCACCACCCAGCAGGAGGCGCAGGACATCCTGGCGCAGCTCGCCAAGGGGGCTGATTTTGCCACTCTGGCGCGGACATTGAGCAAGGATCCCGACCGTCAGCATGGCGGCGATGTCGGGTTTTTCCGGCGCGAGCAGGTCTGGCCCGGATTTGCCGACATCGCCTTTGCCCTCGCACCCGGTCAGGTGGCGCCGGCGCCGGTCCACAACGAGTTCGGCTGGCACGTGATCAAGGTCGAGGAGCGGCGGCTGGTGGCACCGCCGAGCTTCTCCGAAGCGCGGGAGGCCCTGCGCGATGAACTCACGGCCGAGGCCGTGCGTCAGGCCGTCGCCGCCGCCCGTGCCCAGTTGAGTATCCGCCGCTTCAACCTGGATGGCTCTGAAATCGGCGCGAACCTGGCCCGGTAAGCGGGCTCGCCCGGTCCCATTCGGCTTCTTGTCGTGCTTCGGGGTTTCCGGCATGAACGGGCCTTCCTTCATCCGGGGTTGTTATGCCGTATTCCCACAAGTCGTTCGCAGGGGCCGCGGGCCGCGCGCTGATCCTGTCGCTGGCCGTGCTGCCGCTGGGTGGCCCCGCCTGGTCGCAGGCCGTGCCAGCCGACAAAGCCGCCCCAGCGCCGGTGAAACGCGAAGCGCCGAACGATCCGGTCGTGGCGACCGTGGGGGGCAAGCCTGTCCTTTTGTCTGAGGTGCAGGAAGCGGTCACGAGTCTGCCGGCCAACGCCCGCAGCATGCCGCCTCAGACCATTCTGCCAATTCTGCTGGATCAGATCATCGACGCCCGCCTTCTGACGGCGGAGGCTCGCAAAGCCGGTCTGGATAAGGAGCCGGCGGTGCGCCGGTTGATGGACGCGGCCGCGGATCGGGCGCTCCAGACCGCGTTGCTGCACAGGGAAATCGATCCCCTGGTCACGGACGCGGCCTTGAAGGCCCGGTTCGACAAAGAAAACGCCGGCAAGACCGGTGAGACCGAGGTGCATGCCCGCCATATTCTCGTGGGCGATGAGGCAGCCGCGAAGAAGATCACCGGCGATCTGAAGGCAGGCGGCGATTTCGCGGCCCTGTCGAAGGAATATAGCAAAGACCCCGGCGCGGCGGCGCAGGGCGGCGATCTGGGCTTCTTCAAAAAAGGCGACATGGTGCCGGAATTCGCGGCGGCCGCCTTCGCGTTGAAGGATGGCGAAGTGACCGCGGCACCGGTCCAGACGCAGTTCGGCTGGCACGTCATCCAGGTGATCGAGCATCGCCAGGCGCCGCCGCCGACATTCGAGTCCGCCCAGGAGGAGTTCCGCCAGAAAGTGGTGCAGGACAGTGTTCAGGCCATGGTGGCCCGGGCGCGGGTTGGCGTGGCGATCGAAAAATTCAATCTCGACGGGTCCAAGCCGCGCGCGACCGATATGGCGGAACCGCCGCCGCGGGTTAAATAAGCGCCGTCATTCAGAAACAGTCCAAGGAACATCGCCATGGCTACCCCCGTCTCGCCGCTTGCCGTTGCTCTGCCTGCCCTGCCCCCGCTCGCGGGTGTGCGGCTGGGCGCCGCCGCTGCCGGTATCCGCTACAAGGGGCGCACGGATCTGGTGATGATCGAGGTGCCGTCGGGCAGCACGGCCGCGGGGGTGTTCACGACGAACCAGTGCCCCGGCGCGCCGGTCGACTGGTGCCGGACCGCCCTCAAAGGCGGCAAGGCCCGGGTTGTCGTGGTCAATGCGGGGAACGCGAATGTCTTCACCGGCAAGGCCGGTCACGACGCCTGCGCCGCCACCGCCGCCGCCGCCGCCAAGCTGATGGATTGCCCCGCCAAGCAGGTGATGGTCGCCTCCACCGGTGTGATCGGGGAGGTTTTGCCCCATGAAAAGCTCGTAGCCGCCCTACCGGCCCTGCATGCGACCTTGTCCGAAGATAACTGGGAAGCCGCCGCCCGCGGCATTATGACCACTGACACCTTCCCCAAAGCCTCCACCCGCACCGCCATGATCGGCGATACCGAGGTGCGCATCACCGGCATCGCCAAAGGCAGCGGCATGATCGCGCCGGATATGGCGACGATGCTGTGCTTCATTTTCACCGACGCCAAAATCCCGGCCGCGGCGCTGCAGGCGATGCTGAAAAAGGGCGTCGACGGCACGTTCAACGCGACGACCGTGGATTCCGATACCTCGACCTCCGACACCGTCCTGCTGATCGCCACCGGCCAGACCAAACACCCGCGCGTGCCGGCCGAGGGCGGGCGCATGCTGAAGGATTTCGCCAAGGCGCTGAACGAACTGCTGCTCGACCTCGCTTTGCAGGTGGTGCGTGATGGTGAGGGCGCGCAGAAGCTGGTGCGCATCGACGTGACCGGCGCCAAGACCGCCAAATCCGCCAAGCGGATCGCGATGGCCGTCGCCAATTCCCCGCTGGTGAAGACCGCCATCGCGGGTGAGGACGCCAACTGGGGCCGCATCGTGATGGCCGTCGGCAAAGCCGGGGAGCCGGCGGATCGCGACAAGCTGTCCATCGGTGTGGGCGGGACATGGATGGCCAGGGATGGCGGCGTTGTGCCCGGTTACGACGAAACCCCGGTGGTCGCGCATATGAAGGGGCAGGAGATCGAGATTACCATCGATATTGGCCTCGGCCGCGGCAAAGGAACGGTGTGGACGTGCGACCTGACGCATGGGTATATCGATATCAACGGCTCCTATCGCTCCTGAAACCAGAAAACACGTCACAGGGAACAACCAGTCTCATGAACCACGTCCGCTCGGCCGCGCTTGGCGTTGCCATGCTCGCCTTTGCCAGTTCCGCCACATTCGCGGCGGATGCGAAGCATTACAGCTTCGGCTACGACCAGCCGCATACGACCGCCTATGGTTTCGCAGCCGATCTGTTCGACACGAAGCTCCGTGAGCTGAGTCATGGTACCATGACGATCGACCAGTTCCCGGGTGGTCAGCTGGGGTCGGAGCCGCAGATGCTGCAGAAAATCCGCACCGGCGACATCGACTTCATGATGAGCTCGACCGCCAATGCCGCGACCGTGTCGCCGCAGTCGGGCGTGCTGTCGATCCATTATCTGTTCCGCTCAGAAGAGCACCTGGTGCGCGCGATCGCCGACAAGCGCCTGGTGACGGCGGTGCGCGAGATGTTCGCCGAGACTGTGAAAGACGCCCATGTCCTGACCGTCGGCACGATGGGGTTGCGGAACCTGTATGGCAAAAAAGAGGTCCACAGCATGGCGGACCTCGCCAATATGAAGATCCGCGTGCAGGCGACCCCGACCGAGGACGCCATGTTCCCGGCCTATGGCGCGCAGACCATCCACATGCCGTTCGGCAGTGTCTACACCAGCCTGCAGACCGGCGTGGTGGACATGGCCGAGAATGGTGTGAACGTCTACGACACCAACAAGCATTACGAAGTCGGTCCCATCATGTCGATGACCGAGCATGAGGCGAACAACAACGTCATGTGGGTCAGCGACAAGCTCTGGCAGACGCTGACCCCGGAACAGCGCGGCTGGGTCCAGGCCGCGGCCGATGAGATAGCGTCGCAGGAACCCAAGGCGGCGATCGAGCTCGAACACAAATCACGCGCGAAATTGCAGAAGCTGGGCGTGAAGTTCGTCGATGGCGTCGATAAGACGGCGATCATCGCGGCGGCGACGCCGATTCAGGACAAGATCGCGGCTGGCCTCGGCGCCTCGGCGACCAAGATTCTCGAAATCTGCCGGTCGATTCAGTAGTCCTGATGTCCGGTCCCATCGTTCAACAAACGGGCCGCCACCTCAAATGGGCGGCCCTCGATCGGCTTGAACTCGCATTGATGATCCTGTGTGGCATCTGCCTCATGGGATTCACCCTGGCGACGTTCCTCGACGTGATCACCCGCCAGAGCGGCCACGCCTTGCTGTGGCTGCAAGAAATCACGTCGGCGCTGTTCACCTATGGCATCTTCATCGGCACCGCGGTCGCGACCCGGCGGCAGGATCATCTGTTCCTGTCGGCGTTGACGGAGAAAATGTCGGGCAGCCCGCGCCGGTTCTTCGAGGTGTTCAACCGCGGCGTGGTCCTGTTCGTCGGCCTGGGCATGGTGGTCTATGGCTGGCAGAACTTCTGGACCGGCTTCGGCAGCTTCCGCATGCCGTCGATGTTGCCAATGTCCTACCTCTATATCGCGATCCCCATCTGCGGTGCGCTGGTGGCCCTGTTCTCATTGGAACAGATCGTCAACGGCCTGAAGAACGGGTTTCAGAGCGACACTGATCACGTTCATGGGCGAGAAGCCGGCATATGATCCTGTCCAACGCCGTCCTTTTGGTGGTCATGACGATTCTGTTCCTGTCGCTCGGTTATCTGGGCGTGCCGGTGGCCTTCGCGCTGATCGCGGGCGTGCTGGTGGGAACGGCGTTCACGCCCATCACCATGCAATCGATGATCGCGCAGCTGTTCAACGGGATGGATTCCGAAGCGCTGATGGCGATCCCGTTTTTCCTGCTGGTGGGGGAACTGATGACCTCCGCCAACGTCGTCATCCGGATCGCGGAGCTGTCGCAGGCCCTGGTGGGCCATGTCCGCGGCGGCCTGGCGCAGGTCACGACCGTGTTCTCCATGTTCTTCTCAGGCATGTCGGGCTCGTCGTCGGCTGACGTCGCGGTGCTGTCGCGCACCATGGGCGGGCCAATGGCGCGGGAGGGATACCGGCCGGAGTTCACCGCCGCCCTGATCGCCGCCGCATCCACCATCGCCGCTTTGGTGCCGCCGTCGATCATGGCGGTGGTCTATGGCGCGATCGGCAACGTCTCGATCGCCGGGCTGTTCCTGGCCGGAATCGTGCCAGGATTCTTCATCGCCATCGGGCTGATGCTGTATTGCTATTTCTTCGGCCCCGCCGGCCTCCGCCGCCCGCGTTCCACGTTCGGGCAATTGGCGACCGCCGGGAAGTCGGCCGCGCTGCCGATGATGATCCCGGTCATCCTGCTGGGCGGAATCCTGAGCGGCTGGTTCACCCCGACCGAGGCCGGGGTGATCGCGATCGCCTATATTCTGCTGGTCGTGATCCCGTTCCTCAATCCCGGGCACCTCAGGAAGGTGCCGCACGATTTCATCCAGGCGGGCATGGTCTATTCGCTGCCGATGATCACCATCGCGGCGGCGTCCGCCTTTGGCTGGCTGCTGGCCTATCTGCGCGGGCCGATCGTGGTGGCGGGCTGGATCGCGGGTTTCGCGGGAACCGACCCGCATTTGATCATGTTCTCCCTGGTGTTGGTGTTCGTCATTGTCGGTGACTTCATCGAGCCAGTGCCGGCGATCATCATCTTCATGCCGGTGGTGAACCAGCTGACCGATCTGGCGTCGATCAACTCGGTCCATATGGGCGTGGTGCTGATCGTGACGCTGGCCTTCGGCCTGATCACGCCGCCCTATGGGCTGGCGCTGCTGATGGCGTCGAAGTTCCTGAACGTGAAGTTCTCGGTCGCGCTGAAGGCGAGCCTGCCGATCTACATCATCTTCTTCGCGGCGATCGCGTTCACGATCTTCGTGCCGGAGGCGGTGTTGTGGCTGCCCAAACATATTTTCCCGGAATCGATGGGGTGCTTCAAAGCGCCGGGCGGAACGGGCTATATTTGCCCGTAACCCCAATATGGTGGGTGTGATGGGCGAGCGGTTGGCGATCATCGTGCCGGTGCTGGATGATTGGGAGTCGTTTACGACCCTGGTCTCCCATCTCGCCGATACCTTCGCCACCATCGATGCCACCGCCGAAGTCATCGCGGTCGATGACGGATCTTCTGAACCGTTCGACGCAAGGTCGCTGGCTGGGTTAACCGGTGGCGGCCTGAGCGCGATCACCACCGTTCGGCTCGCAACCAATCTCGGACACCAACGGGCCATTGCCGCCGGCCTCGCCACCGTCGCGCGCCGGACCGACCTCGACGCCGTCATCGTGATGGACAGCGACGGTGAAGATCGGCCGGAGGATATTCCGGCCCTTTTCGCCGCCTACCAGCGGGCCCCCGCGCGCGCAATCCTGGCGCAACGCGCCAAACGGTCGGAGCGCGGCGTTTTTCGTATCGGCTATTTCTTCTACAAGCGCCTGTTCCGGCTGTTGACCGGGCAGACCATTGATTTCGGCAATTTCTCGTTGCTGCCCTTCGCCATCGTGCGGCGGCTGGTGCACATGCCGGAACTTTGGAACAACCTGCCGGCGGCGCTGATCCGCTCCCGCGTGCGCTATACGCCGGTGCCGCTGGCCCGCGGCGTTCGTTATGCGGGTCAGTCGCGGATGAACCTGTCCTCACTGGTCGTGCATGGCATGAGCGCGATGTCGGTCTACACGGATGTTATCTTCGTGCGGATCATCTTCCTGGCTGGCCTTGTCTCCGGCCTCACGGCACTGGCGATGCTGGGCGTCGTCGGCATCCGCATCTTCACCGATCTGGGCATCCCCGGCTGGGCGTCAACGATTTTCGGCAATCTGATGGTCATCCTGATGCAAACGCTGGTGATGGTGATCGCCACCAGCCTGGTATTGCTGTCGGGCCGCAGCCAAAGGCCAATCATTCCGCTTTTGGATGCGCCGGCGTTCATCGCCGACGACGGAACCGCCGATGCGGCCTGTTCGGTGTCTGGTCCCGGTGCTAGGGACACCAGCATATAAGCGTGAGGGGTCAGGACCGATGTACAACCCGACTGTCTTCGAAAACAGCTACCTCTGGCTGCAACGCCAGGTCGCGAAGCTGGGCTATAATTTCGAAGTCCGTTCGGTTAAGCCGGACAGCTTCCCCCCTTATGTCGAGCCGGCGTTCCTCACTTTGCTGAATAAGTGGCGCGATGCGACGATGACGCCATGGAGCGCGCTGCACACCTCCTTCCGCGCCGCGCAATACGTGGCGCGCAACAAGGTCCCGGGCGCCATCGTCGAATGCGGCGTCTGGCGCGGCGGCTGCAGCCTGTTGATGGCCGAAGCGGTGCTGGCCTGCGGGGGCCCCACTCACGATTTTTTTCTATACGATACCTTCGCGGGCATGAGCGAACCCACCGCCGAAGATACCTCGGATGGAGGGCATGCATCCGGGTTCTTCGCCAAAAGCAAGCGCACCGATGAGTATGTCGATTGGTGCTATGCCTCGATCGAAGAGGTCCGCGCCAATATTGCCCGCTCCGATTATCCGCGGCAGAAATTCACACTGGTCAAGGGCAAGGTCGAGGACACGATGCCCGGCACGCTCCCCGATCAGATCGCGCTCTTGCGGTTGGATACGGATTGGTATGAATCGACGCGTCATGAAATGACCCATTTGTTCCCGCGCCTGGTGAGTGGCGGCGTCTTCATCTGTGACGACTACACCCGCTGGGGCGGGGCTCAGAAAGCGGTCGATGAATACCTCGCGACCCTTGATGAACCCTTCCTGCTGACGGTCGATGCCGGTTCCGGCCGTGCGATCGGGGTCCGCCGCTGAATTCAGGCGCCCGCCAGTAAACCGCCCACCCGCAGCGCGTTCGCCATGATGGTGAACGTCAGGTGCTTGGCCGGCAGGCTGGGCAGCCAGGATCCGTCGATGACATGCACCCCGGGCGCGGCTGTCAGCTCGCAGTCCCGGGTCACCGCCAAAGGCCCGCCGCCACCCATCGGCATCGTGCCGGCCGGGTGCACATCGGCTCCCGCTGGCGAGAGCAGCGTCGATCCCGGCACATAATAAGCGCCCATCGCGCGCATCGCCCGGCGGATGGCCAAGGCGGTTCCATGCATGGCCGCGCGCGTCTCCGACGGCACGGTGCCATCCAGGCAGGTTTGCGGCCCCTCCGGTCCTTGTTCCAACCGCATCGTATTGCGGCTGAACGCGCCCGGCAGGAAGAAGTTCACCAGCAACAGCGCCGGGGCCAGGGCCGCGCTCAGCCGCATCGCGCCCGGGCGGGTCAGCGGCATGCGTTGCGCGAACAGGTCGAGAGCCTGCGTGTCGGCCCCATAGACCGCGCCCGAAGCGTACTGTGCCTGGCCGGGCACCCCGATCCTCAGGCTGAGCTGCGCCAGCCCGAAGCTGGGATCTGGAAACGCCGAACCAATGGCGGCGGGCAGGACAAAGGCCATCACCGTGCGCGGATTGCCCTGGATGGGCAGGCGCCGGCCGAGCAGTCCGGCGTATTCGGCCATCAGCGCCGTGGACTCGATGGTGCCGGCCGCCAACAGCAGCCGATCGCAACGGACCTGGCCGGCGCCGTTCGGACCCTCGAACCCGATCACCGGGCCGGAGGCACCGGTCGCGACCAGCCGCCGCATGCGGGTCGCCGGCCAAAGCCGGAAATTGGTGAAACGGCGCAGCGCGGCCAGTTCATCGGCGCTGCTGTAGATACTTCGCCTGGCACAGCCCAGCACGCACAGGCCGCATCCGTTGCAGCCCTGGCGATCATCATGATCCTTCGTCAGGACGGCGATACGGCCGCGGCCCATCGTCAGGCCAGCCGGGGCAGGGCCCTGGCGATAGCGCGCATACAAACGTTCGATTGTGGGGGTCAGAGGCGTGGGGGCATGCAGCGCCAGACCTTCGCCATGAAAGCGATCGAGGTCATCGCGCGCGCCGCTGATACCGATGCGTTCAGCGACGCCGCGATAGGCGGGAAGCAGGTCATCAGGCGACAACGGCCAGCCCGCCATGTCCTCGGCGTCGAAGGCGCTGCAATTGGCGCCCCAGAGGTTCGACAGCCCGCCGCTGACGCGGGACTGCGCGACGGTGTAGCCGTCCAGGCGCGGCGGGTTGGACCGTGCCGCGCCATGCAGCACCGCCAGCGCCCGCGGCGTGGTCAGCATCGGCGTCCAATCAGCGGGGGCGCGCAATGTCTCAAAATCGGCGCCCAGCCTGGCCTCCCGGCGGCGCCCGCCGTCAATCGGCGGCGGCGGGAGCATCGTCTCCCCGGCATCGATCATCAGCACGTCGCGCCCGGCCTGAACCAACGGCCAGGCCGCGCTCACCCCGGCCGGGCCACTGCCGACAATCAGGAATTCCGTTTCAATCATGACCGCGCGCCATCGTCACCACCATCCGGATCGGCAGAATCAGCGCTTCGACCGCCAACCGCGTGCCCAGCCGCCACAACGGGAGCGGGCGATGCCAAGCCCGCACGCCATCGGTCGAGGCCCCCGTCAAAATGGTCGCGAGGTCCAGCCGCCGCTCCAGCCTGCCATCGCGGCGCAGGCGCTCGATCAGGGCCAGCGCCGCCGGCCAGACGATCGCCGCGCCCGGCAAGCCAAGCGGCCCCGCGGCCGGATCCAGCGCGTGCAGCGCCCGCACATAGTCGCGCAGCAAGGCCGAACCTGGATCGGTGCCGAGGATATAGCGCAGCAGCGTCCGGCCCTCGATCAACAGCGCCTTACGCGCGGGCTTGCCCCGCCGCAGCCGCGCCGCGACGGGTTCCACGGTCAACCCCAGCGCGGCCAGGTCCGCCGCGCAGGGCATGAAGCGAATACCGGCAAGGCCGCGCACCCGCGCCTGGCTGACCGTTGGGATGAAGGGCACGTATTGCGTCACCGCGCAGCCCAGCAACGCCAACCAGAGCGGCACCGGTAGGATCGTCAGCCGTCGGCCCCGCAGCTCCCGCGCCAGGAGGCGCAGAAAATCCCCGAACGCGATCGCCTCGGGTGCCGCCATCCGGCGCGGCCCGGTCAAGGGGCTGGCCGCCAAGGCCAGCAGACCGGCGCAGACTTCGTCGATATGGATGGGTTGCACCGGCTGACGGGGGCGGATCATCGGCAGCACCGGCAAGCCAATCAGCCGAACCAACTGGCCAAACAGACTGCCCGGCTGACCACCATAAATCGGCCCGACCCGGGCGGAGGCGGTGTCAGCCCCGTCGAGCAATTGCTCAATCCGCCACTTGATCAGGCCATAGGGCGTGACGGCATCAGGCTGCGCGGATTGGGAGGACATGAACACGAAACGCCCGATCCCTGCCTGCCGCGCCGTGTCCAGCAGACGGGCCGCCGCGGCTTCATTCCTGTGCGCCTCATCGCTCCAGTCATGCGCGAGGTGAAACAGGACGGCCGGACCGGGTGCCGCGGCCTCCGCCGGGACGGGGTCGCCCAACGTCCAGCGGTGGAAGCCGACGCCGGCCGGCAACCGCCCGGCGTCCCGCGCCAGCACGGTGACGGCATGACCGCGCGCCCTTGCGAACCGGGCCAGATGCTGGCCGACATAGCCGGTACCGCCGGTGATCCACACATGCGGCCGGTCGTTCATGCCCGCTTTTCCAACGCGATCGAGCGGCCCATCGCGAAGACCGAGGGGGCCAGCCAGCAGAGCAGTCGATCCAGCGCCGCCACCGCCCGCAACACCGCGCGCGGCAAAATGGGCACCGCCGTCTTGGCGGTCACGCCACCAGAGACCGGGAACAACAGGAACTCACTGTAGCGATCGAAGACCACCGAGAACGCCGGGAAGCGGCGGCTGAACCGCGCCATATCCCCAAACAGCAGCGCACTGACCGCATTGTTCCCCGACCAGGGATCGGCCGGATCATTCGCGGGCACAGCAGGATCGAAGGCATCGACCGCGAAGGACCAACCCTCATGACGCATCAGGCGCAAGGCGAGCAGCATCGCGACGCTGGGGTTGGGCTCATGGATCAACAGCCGGCCACCCGGGCGCAGGCAGGTCAGCAAGGTATCGAGGAACGCCGTCGGAACCGCCAGATGGTGGATCATGTTGACGCAGATGAATACATCCACGCTGCCGGGCGCAAACGGCAAGTGCAGCGCATCGACGCAGGCCACCGTCCAGGGGAAAGGCCGCACATCCGTCGCCAGGATGGGTGCGCGGCTGATGAAGAACTCGGTCAGACCAGCGCCGCAGCCGAGCTCCACCACGGTCTCGCCGGGGCGAATATACGCGTCCATCCACCCCAGCCGCTGGCGCAGCAATGCGCGCATATTTTCGCTTCCGGCGGCGATGAACTCGGCGCGTGCCCGCGCGACATCACCCTCCCGCCGCATGCGGTTCTGGTCATGACCGGGGAAAAACGTCGCCGGCAACAGCATTTGGGGGAGCGTGCGCTTCAAGAGACCACCTTGCGGCCAGGGCACGGCGAGGCTACCTGGATAATCGTTTTCCATCCCAGCCGGCGCCTTGTGCCCGTGGCCTGAATTCCGGTCAAGGCGCGACCGCGGTCCCCCCACCCATACGGATCGGCCTGATGCTCAACCGCCGCGAACCGACGCGCCGTTTCGATCCCTTCATCCCGGGTGTCGCGAGCCTGGTGCTGGCGATCATGGTCTGGTTTCATGCCCGCGACCCTGGCATTTATCATGACATCCTCGATATCTGGATGTTGCAACCCTTCGCCGATCCATTCCTGGATTTGTCCTTCGTCACCGCGAGCGTCAGCTGTTTTGGCCGCGGGATCGACGTCTACACCAGCAATCCCTGCGACATTCTGGGGCGGGAGTTCAACTACTCCCCACTGTGGCTCCGTCTGACGATTCTCCCACATGGGCCGGTCTGGACGAATGTCCTGGGCGTCATCGTGGTAGCCGGGTTCGTGATCGCGCTGGGTTGCATGCCCTGGCCGAAGCATTGGCGCGGACGGTTGCTGGCGGTGCTCGGCTTGCTGTCCTACTCGACGGCCTATGCGGTGGAGCGGGGCAACATGGACCTCGTGATGTTCCTTTGCGCCGCTTTCGCCGCCCTTGTGCTGGGCCGCGGACCGGTGTTCCGGGGACTCGCTTATGCGGCGATCGTGTTCGCCAGCATGCTCAAATTTTACCCCGCCGTCGCCCTGATCGTGCTGCTGCGGGAGCGGTGGCGCGTCGTCCTGGCGGCCGGAGCGGCGATCGCCGTGGCGTTTGGCACGTTCGTGCTGGCGTTTCGCGATGAATTCCCCCGCATGGCGGCGACATTGCCGGTGTCCTGGCCGCCAGGCATGGCCTGGGGGGCCAAAGGACTGCCACGCGGCCTGAACGATGTGCTGCCGGACCTGATGGCGGCGCTGGGCTTCGCGGCGCCCTGGGCGACATCGGCGCGCGACTCCCAACTGCCGGCCTTCGTGCTGCTGATCGTGCTGCTGCTGGGGGCCATGGGATATGCGATGCGGCTGAGCCGGGATCCCCGCTTCACGATCCCGCTCGATACGCTCGCCCCGCGGTCGGAGCGATTGCTGCTCATCGGCGCGGCCCTGGTCTGCGGCTGCTTCTTCCTCGGTCAGAGCTTGCCATACCGCGCCATCCATCTGCTGTTCGTGCTGCCGGTGTTTCTGTCCCTGGGCGAAGCCGCATCGACCGGACGAACGCCGTTCCGCGGGACGGTGATCGTGATGCTGCTCATTCTCTGGGAACTGCCAATCCGCTGGCGGGTGCCCTGGATCGTGGGGGCGCGGTTCGTGCCGACGGAGGGGCCGGTTTTCGCTTTCGTACCAGGCTCCTTGCTGACCTATATCGCCTGGGTGGCGCTGGAACTGTGCTGGTGGTGGGTGATCACTGTTTTGCTGGCGGTTCTGCTGCGGTTCCTGGCGTCCGTCAGCGGGACCGCGCGTCCCGCGGCCTGAAGCCCTGGGCCCCGGCAATCGGCGCGCCGCGATTGTCGAACCGTCGTCTCCGCCGTAACCTCATGCCGAGGAAACGGGGACCACAACCATGACCCAAACCGAGGCCGTCACCGGCGCCGAGTATCTCGCCCGCAGCCTGGCCGCCAATGGCACCAGCCATGTCTTTTTCATCGATGCCGTGCTGCGCCGCACCTTGATCGAGCTTGGCACGCTGGGCGTGCAGCGCGTGCTTGGCCATAGTGAAAAGGCGGTCGCTTATATGGCCGACGGCTATGCCCGCATCGCCGGCAAGCCCGGCGTCTGTTTCGCGCAATCTGTGGGGGCGGCGAACCTCGCTTCGGGCTTGCAGGACGCCTATCTCGGGCGGGTGCCGGTGATCGCGATGACCGGGCACAAGCAGCCCTCCATGCAGCATCGCAACGCCTATCAGGAAATCCCGCATCAGCCGATGTTCTCGGCGGTGACCAAATTCTCGGCGCGGGTGGACGCGGCGTCCGACCTGCCGCGGCTGATGCGCCAGGCCTGGCGGGAGTCGATGACCGGCACGCCCCGCCCCGCGCATCTCGATCTGAATGGTTTGCAGGCTGAGGTGATCGAGGCTGGCACGGTGAACGAAGCCCCGGTCGCCGATCCGGCGTTCCAGCTGGGGATGCCGCCGCACCGGCCGACTCCGTCCGACGACGACATTCAGCGCGCCGCGACGGCGTTGCTGGCGGCGACGCGGATCTGCATCGTCGCCGGGGAGGGCGCGGCGGCGTCGCAGGCCGGCGCCGAGTTGCTGGCGGTGGCGGAGGCTTTGGCGGCGCCGATCGCGACCTCGCTAGGCGGGCGCGGCGTGGTGCCGACGCGGCATCGGTTGTCGGCGGGATGCGCGGGCAATTATGCCGCGCCGCCGACAAACCAGATCGTGCATGAGGCCGAGTTGGTGTTCTTTATCGGCTGTGACACCGGCGATCAGACCACGCATACCTGGCGCATTCCGGCCATCGACACGCCCTGCGTGCAGATCGACCTCGACCCGACGGAGCTTGGGCGGTCCTATCCCAACACGCTGGGTCTGATGGGCGATCCGAAGGCGACGCTGGCGAAGCTGGCGGTGGCCTTGGGTGCTCCGAAGCGGGACACGGGTTTCGCGGACCGCGCGGCCGGGATCATGGCGGCCTGGCGGGCGGAGCGTGCGTCGTGGCTGGCATCGGATAAGAACCCGATCTGGCCGGATCGCATCTGCGCCGAGATCACCGCGGCGCTGCCGCATGACGGCATCCTGGTGGCCGATACCGGCTATTCGTCCATCTGGACCAGTTCGCTGGTGGAGTTGAACGGGGCCGGGCAGACCTATCTGCGCGCGGCCGGCTCACTCGGCTGGTCGTTCCCGGCGGCTTTGGGGGCCAAATGCGCCGCGCCGCACCGCAAGGTCATCTGCTGGACCGGCGACGGCGCGATCTATTACCACCTGACGGAGCTGGAGACCGCGAAGCGGCGGGGCATCGCGGTGGTGCTGGTGGTCAACAACAATTCCGGCTTCGGCCAGGGCTGGCCCAACATCCAGCGCCAACAGGGCAACAAGCCCGGCGATGTGCGGGAACTGGTGCGCTTTGGCCCCACCAATTTCGCCGATGTGGCGCGGGTGTTCGGCCTGCGCGGCATTCGGGTGGAGGATCCGTCGCAGCTTGGCCCGGCCTTGCGCGATGCGATGGCGTCCGACGAAACCGTGGTCGTCGATGTGGCGACCGATATCGATTGCCGGGCCCCGGAGCCCTGGCTGCCGGCAGGAGCATAAACATGACAGACATCGCGGTCGTCGGCGCCGGCCTCATGGGCCATGCGCTGGCTTTGGTCTTCGCCCTTGGCGGTCACAGCGTGCGACTGACCGACAACAACACTGCCACGCTGGACCGCGCCCCCGGCCTGATGGCGACGGCCCTCGCCACCCTCACCGAAGCCGGGGAAGTGGATGCGAGCAAGGACCGCCAGTGGCTGTCCACCGCCGTGCGCTGCGTCCCCGATCTGGGGGAAACCGTCAAAGGTGCCGCCGTGGTGGTGGAGGCGGTGGTGGAACGTCCCGACATCAAGGGCGCCGTCTATGGCCAGTTGGAAACGCTGATGGACCCGGATGCGATCCTGGCCAGCAATACCTCCAACCTCGACATCTTCCCCCTGGTGCCACCGGGGCTGGAGACGCGGACGATCATCGCGCATTGGTACACCCCGCCTTACCTGTGCGACCTCGTGGACCTTTGCCCTGGCCCGCACACCGACCCCGCCGCCGTCACCACCGTGCGCGACATCGTCGCCGCGATGGGCAAGGTGCCGGTGGTGTTCAAGCAGATGTTGCAGGGCTACGTCGCCAACCGCCTGCAGGCGGCGATGCAGCTGGAGGTCTACCGCATGCTCGATGAGGGTCTGGTGACGCCCAAGGACATCGACGACTCGGTGCTGCACGGGCTGGCGCTGCGCATACCCATCCTCGGCATCATGGCCAAGGCGGATTTCACCGGCTTGCTGCTGATGCAGCAGGGGATGAAGAACCGCAGCTACACGCCGCCGGAGCCACGCGAGCGCTCCGAGTCGCTGGATGCGCTGATCGAGGCCGGGCGCACCGGCGTCATGTCCGGCAAAGGCTATTTCGACTGGGGCGATGCCAGCCCCGAGGACCTGTTTCGCGAACGTGATCGCAAGCTGCTGGCGCTGAAACAGGCGCTGCGCAAAATCGGACCCATGGAGCCCAAATGATTACTTACGAGCTCGCCGGTAAAACGGCCCTTGTCACCGGCGGCGCGTCGGGGATTGGTCTTGCCACGGCGCGGATGCTGGCCAAATTCGGCTGCACCGTGGCCATCAACTTCCTGGCCGATGACCCGCGCGGGCCGGAAGCCGTGGACAAGATCGTCGATGAGGGCGGTAAGGCCATCATGGCTCCTGGCAATGTCGGTGACGCCGCCGATGCCCCGCGCATGGTGGAACAAGCAGTCAAGGACCTCGGCCGTCTGGACCTGCTCTTCGCCAATGCCGGCATCCCCGGCACCCGCCACCGCATCGCGCCGCCACAGCTCGACCTGATTACCGAGGAGCTGTGGGCGCAGCTGCTGCAGGTCAATCTGCTCGGCGTGTTCCGCTGCGTGAAGGCCGCCGCGCCGGCCCTGAAGGCCAGCCACGGCGCGGTGGTGAGCACCGCCTCCATCGCCGGGCTGGGCCGGGCCGGCAGCAGCCTGGCCTATGGCGCGACCAAGGCGGGGGTTGTCAGCCTGACGCAGAACCTCGCGCGCGCCTTGGCGCCGGAAGTGCGGGTCAACGCCATCGCCCCCGGCGCGGTGGACAGCACCTGGACGGTCGAATGGACGAATGAGGAACGCCAGTCCTCCATCGAAAAGGCCCTGCTCAAGCGCCGCTGCACCACCGACGATCTGGCGGAGGTGGTACTGTTCCTCGGCTTCGGCGCGGCCATGGTGACCGGCCAGACGATCACCGTCGATGGCGGCCTGACGCTATGACCGCGAGCCCCTATCTGTTTCGCGCCGCCGAACACCCGCTGGTGGCGGTGACCGATCAGTTGAAGGTGCGGGAGGCGGTGTCGGGGTTCGGCATCGCGCTGCGCTACCAGGAACGGGCGCCGGGGCCGGAAGCCCCGGATGCCCATTGGTGCGAAACCGGGCATTCCATCTTCATCCTGTCGGGCCGCATTGCCTATCGCTTCGACGACCACACCGTCGAAGCCGGGCCGGGCGACATGCTGCACATCCCCGCCGGCCCCGCGCATCGCCACAAGCCTCGGGTCATCGGCGAGGAGATCGCGCGCTATGTCCTGACCGAGTTTGGTTAGAGCGGGATGACCGGAGGTGGAATCACCGGAGGTCTGAATCCCGCGACCA